>NZ_JAUBRA010000002.1:0-232301 GCF_036701555.1 Microcoleus sp. Pol10D4 | reverse complement strand
TGTTCTAACAAACCCTCAGTCTGTTGCAGTTGAGACTGTGATTGTTCTAACAAACCCTCAGTCTGTTGCAGTTGAGACTGTGATTGTTCTAACAAACCCTCAGTCTGTTGCAGTTGAGAGAGGGATTGTTCTAGCAAACCCTCAGTCTGTTGCAGTTGAGACTGAAAGTTTGATAACAATGCTTGAAGTTGATCAACCTCATCTTGTAATTCTGATAATTTGACTTCTTTTAACTCTAAATTAGAAGTTGCCTGATTTAAGTGATCTCGCGTATCGTTTTCAAGTTCTATCAAAACGTCATCTTTATCATCAATAAAAATTGAATCTAACCGTTCTTGCGTATTATCTATTTCCTCAGAACATACTGCTATAAAATAAATAGGTTCCTGTAAAGAAGTGAAATTTTTAGTAAGTGCATTTTCTTGGGTTGTATAAGAGGTAATACTTGATTGGAGATTTTGTGCTAACAATGGATACACGAAAGATCCTATGGCTAATCGCTGTCCATATAGCTTAACGTTTTTGAAGGAACGACTTAGTAAACTTATGAATTCATATTCATAAGGTTCATTTACATGAAACTGATTATTAGGGTTAGCGGAGGCAGATTTGGGATCTTCGGAATAGGTCAAACGATTAGGTGCGGAAATCACTAAAACTCCTCCCGGCTTCAAAACTCGCTTGATTTCTCGCATCATTTCATCATGCTTATCGTGATGCTCAATGGTTTCAAAAGATGTTACTATATCAAGAGATTCACTAGAAATAGGAATAGCATCGCAAGAGCCGACAATAAATTCTAAATTGGAGATATTACCATATTTTTTACGAGAGAAGTTGATACATTCTCTGTCAATATCAACACCTATAACAGAGTTCGCAACTTGAGATAAATAAGCACTTCCATATCCCTCACCCGAAGCAATATCAAGAACTGATTTACCTCGAACAAAATCTAGTGCTAAAGCATAGCGATGTAAATGCTCATACCGAATACGACCTTGGACGGTAGGAACGTATCTTTCTCCTGTAAATGCCATTTCCATATATTTAGATATCCTCCTCACGTTTAATTTATCGTTACATTCGTTGATTTTACATCAACCATATCTAAGCTGTTAAGGAACTACCCAAAAGTTGCATACTGATTATCACCAGGATGTCTAATTTTGTGGTGTGATGGTTCATGTGCTGTCTCAACTCCTATTACGCATTATGTAAACTTATCTTTTCAAATCCCAGGTACTTTTTAACTAACTAGAGTTTAAAAAAGCATAAAGCATAAAAAAGCATAAAAAATTAATAAACGATCGAAAAAACAAGTAACATCTGCCTACTCTGCGTTCAGTTCATATTTTTTTTGAAATTTGAGATTAATTGCACGACGATAGTAAAATATTGCCCTTTCCAGGCTCCCTAATTTAACCATTGCTTCAGCTAAATCTGAATAAACAATAGCTAGATTTTCATCCAATAGAATAGAATGATGGTAGCAGGATATTCCTTCTTCTAAATAACCCAGTTTGATCAAGATTTGACCTAACCTATGATATGCGAAAGCATTAGCTGGTTCTAGTTCTAAGGCTTTCTTGTGACTCAATAGTGATTCTTGTTGGTCAAATAATTGATTCAGAACATCTATATCTGAGTTAATACTGTGTACATTGGGTTGGAATTTTTCGTCAGCCAAACCTGGGGAATAATGCTCGAATTGCGATTGAGTTTGCTTCAGTACAAATTGACATATCTCTTTCACTGAGTGCACTTGGTTAAGTTGAAGCTGTAAAGCATCTTTTTCTGATTGAATTTTCTGAAGTTGAGCATTAACTTCTTCAATTTGAATCGTAGATTGCTGAAGTTGAGCTTGTATGGTTTGCACTTGTGCTTGAGTTTCATCAAGAAGAACAAACTTTTGCCTTAATCCTTCTACATAAGGACGAGATTGATATAAGTTTTTTAAGTAAGATAACAGTTCATCTTTTCCCATTTTATGTTTAACGCCCAATCGCCCAGAAGCGATTTCCCATTGAGTGTCCCAATCTGGGACTTCACCCTCATCTGTGAGACTTAAAGTAGTTTCCATCTGTCGGAAATATTGCACATCTTCTGGAGGAGACAGATGATACTCCCCAGTAGTATACTGGGTCTTCTTACCGTACATGAAAAATTCAAGACCCAGATAGATAGAGTAATAAGTAGGTGTTGACGAAAAATTAGATGTTGCATATTTTTTCTCCGTACAATACTTAATAAAGTTCGTCAAGTAAAAGGGCGAATAAGACTGAGCATAAAGCTGCCAAAATAACGCGGGATTCTTCACGATATCTTCATAGTGTGTAAGGACATCGGGAACGCAGGAAATTACTGTAAATCCATTTTCTTGAAAAGGGATGTGCAAACCTTGAGATATATCATAGGGATGTAAACAAACAGTTATCGGATGGAATTTATCTGGTAAGGCTTGCAATTGGCGAGCGTACTCTTGAAAGCCTTCTATTGCTGGGGCACAGGGAGTTGAATGATTGGGAAATGCTATTGTTCCTTTCCTTTCACAAACTGGCAATGAAGGTTTCACTTCATCAGCTAAATAAATAAAAGGAGAACCTAAAACGTGAATTGTCTGGGGTGGTAGATGGTGTTTTTTTACATTCATTTCCTTTACGGCTTCGTCCCAGACCCAATAATCAAATAAATATTCGGTAGTCACTTCAGCAGAAATATTACAGGATCCCGATCCTCCATGCTGGATGACTAAAGGCAAAGGTAATTCTTCTGGATATCCACAGTAATTTTTTATAATAGCAGAGTGACCGTAGAATCGATTGAGACCTAATTTGCTGATTTCCATGCTTTGCTCCTAACACTTAATTAACATCTATTATTGTGGTTGAACCTGATTAATACAGAAGAAGCTTAATTTGACTTGTATTTTTCTAAATCAGACTTTACTTGTTGTAACCAAAGTTTTGAACGGGCTAAATTGGCTCGTACTTCTTCTATTCAGTAAATCATAAACACCCATCCGAAGTCTCCTAGAGTCTCATCATTGTAATCGATCTGGCTGTTGTAGGCAATCCCATGTTACAGGTTTACCCCTTTGAATATCACGCTTAACGGCTTGCCCTAATAGAACATCATAATATTTGGGTGGTAATCCCAATCCAGGACGTACAGTTTTCAGATTCTCCGGTGTAAACACCTCTCCAGCTTTCATGTCTTTAGCCACATACAAACTGCGACGAAACATCAAAGATTTTCTCTCAGCTTCAGTGGAACCATACTGAACTTGACCTAAAGCTTGCCAAGATCTTTCAGATTCTACCACAAGTTGGGCCATTTCTTCGGATTCCATTGAAAATGCCGAATCTACACCACCATCAGCACGACGCAGGGTAAAGTGCTTTTCAATTACGGTAGCACCCAGCGCTACACTGGCAACTGCCGCACCAATGCCCATTGTGTGGTCAGATAGACCAACTTGTACCCCAAAGAGTTCCCGCAGATGAGGAATGGTCAGGAGATTGGTGTTTTCTGGGGTTGCGGGATAGGTGCTAGTGCATTTGAGTAAAATAATATCTTCACACCCCGCGTCCCTGGCGGTTCTGACGGTTTCATCTAATTCGGCTACTGTAGCCATACCCGTAGAAATTATCATGGGTTTTCCGGTGCTGGCGACTTGGCGAATTAGGGGCAAGTCGGTATTTTCAAAGGAGGCGATTTTGTAGCAAGGGACATCTAAAGACTCCAAGAAGTCAACAGCGGTGGCATCAAAGGGGGTGCTGAAGCCAATGATGCCCAATTCTTTACACCGTTTCAGGATGGGTTCGTGCCATTCCCAAGGGGTATGCGCTTGCTGATAGAGTTCGTAGAGACTGTAACCGTACCATAGGCTGTTGGGGTCATCAATAAAAAACTCCCCTTCCTTAATGTTCAAGGTCATCGTATCGGCGGTGTAGGTTTGCAGCTTGAGGCCATGTGCGCCTGTTCTGGCTGCCGCTTCTACGATTTCTAAGGCTCTTTCTAAGGATTGGTTGTGATTGCCTGACATTTCGGCAATGATAAAGGGGGGAAAAGTATTACCTACTCTTTTATCTGCTATTAGAATCGGTTTTTGCATCATTTATTTAGATTATAAATTTTTAATTAAATGTAAGGCTTGTTGATCGTAAACTATTTTTTTTCCTACTTCTTTAAAACCAGATTTTAAAAAAGCTCTTATAGATGCTAAATTATCGGGTTTGATATAAGCATTAATTATTTTAATGACTGAGTTTTGACCCAGTTTTTTGCAGCCTAAAAAAATTAAGTTACTACCATAACCTTGTCCTCGAAAAGATTCTGCCAGTGCTAAAGAAATAGTTGCTTCTTTATGGGTAATTTCATAGCGCACTTGTCCAATAGGTACATTATCTGGGTTAAGGGCAATATAAAAAACGCAATTGTGATCGCCCAGCTTGGATGCAAACCACTGAAAATGATCTGACCAAGAGATATACTCTGAGGAAAACGATACGGAACGAATCACTGGATCATTTGCCCATTGCCACAGAATTTCACAATCGTCTTCTATTACGGGTCTTAGTTGAATAGAATTTGCTTCTAAATTCCGTACAATTTTCGAGCTTCCTTCTCCATCTACTATTTTTTGGCTAACTTTAATCATTTTTGATCTCTGTTCTGCTGATTGCAAAAGTTGAGAAAGTGTCGAGGCAATTTCTTGCTCTTTAACATCTTGATGCCAACCCAGATTAACTGCTTGATCAAGAGTTGCTAGTTTTTCAGCGATCGCCCTCTGATTCTCCGCCAAAATCAGTAAAATACTCGGCAAACCCATAAAAGCTAATTCCCAGCAAGTAGTACCTCCAGCCGAAATAGCCACATCTGCCCAAGCCATCAACCCTGGCATATTGGTGACATTCTGTTGCAACTGGATGGGATAACGTGAATCCTGCACAGCCCTTTTTAGATTCTCATAGTGTGGGTTACTTCCCCCGACAACGACGACTGCCTCTAGTTCCTCCACTTCCACAATCTGCAAAGACTGAATGACTTTTAGTGTAAAATTATCAGGGTCTGCACCTCCCAAAGTGACCAAAACTTTTTTAGCCACTGATGGCACTGTTCGCCGCCAACCCCGCCACTGCCAAAACTCTCGCCGCAATAAGGTATAACGAGTGCCCAGCAATAGCTGAGTATACGGTTCTCGGTTGTTATACCATTGCTCGTCAGCAGAGATATTTTGATTGAGGACAAAATCAGCATAATAATGTTCCGCGTGTCCGTAATCATCAATAAATAATAGATGCAATTTGGACTGTTTGAGAATTTGCTGATATTCACCTCCGAAGTGATACCCGTCAACCACAACCCAAGTTGCCCCAAACTGATGAGCCAGTGTCGCCGTTTGCTGGGCATCCTCTAAACTTCCTGGTTCTGTTGTCAAGTGGACAACTTGCATTCCTTCTGACTTCAGGCGTTCCTTCAAGGCTGGTACGGAAGTTGTCATTACAAAAATCGGTTGTCCCTGGGTGTCTTGCCATGCTTGAGCCAGTGCCAAGCAGCGCATGACATGGCCTGTGCCTATTTGTGTAGAAGTATCAGTACGAATTATCAGCATGAAGCTCAGCTAACTTAACAATTTCAGTTTGTGGCAAAACACAGGTTGCCACTCCCGGCGGAATTGAACAAATAACCTTCCTACCAGCTGCCAGTCCAATAACCATAGCATAAGTTTGACAACCCACCACAACATTCGACCAGGCGATCGCCTCTGCTAAAGTTAAAGAGTCATCTAAAGAGATATCTAAATTATTTTGTGAGTTGATCCATTGATCATATTTACCAAGGTGATCAGATGGGTGCGGACGCAGTTTGATCGAGATATGTTCCCCGCATTGTAATAGGTTGATATTGTTAATAAAAAAATCTAAAGCTTGGAATTCCCCCGGCTGATCACCTTTGTCCCAAACTTGACGGATTGGCTCGAGAACATAGAGTAATCTTGTTGTTGCAGATGTCACCACAGAGGTTTCCCTTAACCGCACTTCGCTAACAATGCTCTCCAGATAAAGATTTGGTAATTGCACGATTGGTAAGTTAGGAAAGTGATCGGTTGCTAGTTTTTTTGCATATTCGTCAGTAACCCAAATTTCATCCGGTAAAACTTCTTCTGCATCACGGATAAAGCGATCACGATAATTTGTCCAATGATCAATAACGGCAACTGACTTAATTCCTAAATTGCGTGCTAATTTTCTCGCATCATGTTCCAGATTAGATTGCCAACCAGTGCCACTAATCAGTATTTTACAATTCAGTAAAGCATCGGTAAGACTTCTGATTTTTGAGTGAGGAAATGCGTTGAGCCAAAGAGAACTGGCAGGACCAGTCACACAGGCATGAATGGCTAAATCTCTTTTTTGATGCGATAAAGATCTGAACCAAGCTGTGATGTGATTTGCCGCTCCAGCATCATACATCACGACGGCTAGGGGGGAAGGTAAAAACTCAAGCATCATAAAATTTTGCAAAATGTAAAATATCTACTGGAACACCCTCAACTAATTCCTGAGCAATTCTGATTCCATCGAGTTGCATCCCAGTCTCAATCATAATCTTAACCATCGCTTGATTACATCTCAACGTTCCGCCAGTAATCTTCCGGAGCTTACATTGCTCAAATAATCCTTGCATCAACGTTATCCATGCGTCCTTACCGATACCCTTACCCCAATGTTCGCGATCGCCGATCATGATGCCGAGATCAGCAGTTTGATGAATGTTAGAAATATATGCCGTCATTGTACCAATAAATTTTGAATCTTGATACACTGCAACAAAAATATTATCAGAATTTTCAAAAGAGTGAAAATAAGCTAAACAACTCTCTTGAGTATGTTGACGAAATCTCTGATTACTATATTGAAGAACATGGGGATCATTGAGCCAGCTAATATACTCAGGCGTGATATTTTTAAGACTAAATTGATCCAATGTCACAATTTTTCCGGTAATCGGCCATCTCATCGCTCGATGTACTTGATTATTCATGGACTCGCAACGTACTCTAGAGAGTTCCACACTTTTTTAAATGCTCCTATAATTAAATCGATATCGTCATTGGTTAAATCATAAACACACATACCAATGCTTAGATAAGAGGTATCATTTAGCTCTTCTGCAACAGGGCAAATCCCCCTAGCATAATTAACTTCACGGTGGCAAATCTCTGAAGTCCAAGGGAATCCTTGAGAGCCATAGGCAATCTTTTGTTGATACATAGGTAAAAGATGCAAATTTTGATAATGTCTCGCGACAGGGACTCCTTCCGCTTGCAACGCTTCCCAAATCTTATCACGTTTCACGCCAAGTAAATTGACATCAAGTACCAGAGGATAAACATAATAAGCATGGGTGCAATCAGATTTCACAATAGGTACTCGCAGTCCAGCAAGTTCTTGCAAGCCTAAACTGAGGCGATCCGCAAGCTGTTGACGTGACTCAACTAATGTTGCTAATTTCTTTAACTGCTCAATGCCGATTGCACATTCAATTTCACCCAAACGAAAATTATAACCAATCATATTTGTGAGATTAGTAACACCCTTATCCTGAACGACTGCTTCCGCATGATTACGAATTAGGCGCATTCGCTCCGCTAATTCATCATCATTGGTGACCAAAATACCGCCTTCACCAGTATGAATATGCTTATGATAATTTAGGCTATATCCACCAATATGGGCAACTGTCCCTGCATACTTGCCTTTGTACATCGCCCCAGGTGCTTGAGCACTGTCAGAAATAACTTTTAGATTATATTTGCTGGCGATCGCCATTAACGCTTCCATATCAGCCGAATGTCCGAAAATATCCACTGCCATAATTGCCTTAGTATAGGGAGTGATATTCGCTTCTACGGACTTAGGATCTAAAGTAAAGGTCTCTGGCTCAATATCAGCAAAAACAGGAATAGCATTCCAATGTAAAATGGCTGTGGCACTAGCACACATTGTCCAAGGACTAACAATTACTTCATCTCCCGGCTCAATTGATAATGCACCAACTGCCGCAACCAATCCCGAAGTCCACGAATTGACAGTAACTGCATTTTTAACGCCAAAATAAGACTCACAGGCGCGTTCAAATTCCTGAACTTTAGGACCACCATAAAAATCCTCATGCCAAGTTCCTAAAAACTGAGATAACACGCCACTTTCAATGACCTGTTTAGCAGCAATTACTTCCTCTGTACCAATCGAATTATATCGCTTAAAAGTCGTTTGGATGAATTTATCGCCACCAAATAGGGCAAGTTTTTGTTGATTGGTTAATGTCATAATTTTGTACTTCTAGGAAATAGAAATAGATTGTTTAATTTGTTCACAAAAAAGTTGACTCGTAAGGGCTGTCTCTCCCGTGCTAGAGAGGCATTCATTCCCAGTAATAGCTCGATAGATATTATCAATCGCTTGGAGCATGGCATGGGGATAATGACCTGCATTTTTTGTGCTATCAGTAAGCGTTCGGTAGCCTTTAAAAGTTTCACTATCGATCACTTGACGATTACGCCAAAACATCCCACCATCCTCCATGACTAACAACCCTTTAGCAAAGATAAACTGAATTTCAAAGAGTGCGTAGTCTTGGGCATGACCAGCAACAAGATGAATGGGACATCCATCCTCAGTTTCTAACCACATTGGCACTGTTGGATCATGGTCAAAAAAATCATAAATTGGCTTGCCAACTTTGATAATATTTATTTTACCCAGCAAAAAGTTGAGTAGATCAAGCAAATGTGAACCATTATTTAACAGTCCTTTGTTATAGTAACCAATAACGGATCTTAACTTACCCCATTGATCATTTTGGATCTTTGTTTGTAGTTGAGTAACATCTTGATCCCAACGGCGAGTATAGTTTACTGCCAGATAAATATTCAATTGTTGACACAACCCAACCAATCTTTCTGTTTCTGCACAATATAAAGTAATCGGCTTTTCACAAAAAATCAACTTAGGATTTAGACTGATTGCCATCTCAAGATCATGGGCATGACAGTGGGTCGGCGAACAAATACTAATAACATCAAATTGATGCTTACCATTCAAGACTTCATCAATTGAGCGAAATCCAATTGGAATAGACCAAAATTTCATGAATTCATAACGTAATGCCTCATTAGGCTCCACACAAGCCGTAATCTGAAAACGACGATCGCGATGATAAGCTCCCGCATGGGTAAGAGGCAAATCTGTTGGGAGTCGGTTCATATCAAATCGACCTGCAATATTACCACAGCCAACAATTAATACATTCAGCATTTTAGGGCTTGTGCTCATTATGTATCTTTGATCATCGGTGCGATCATCTCTGCATATATCCAATCTTCTTCACTATCAATATCTTGTACACGCCATCTCGGTATGATGATCGGTATGGAATAACGGTCAAAAATACGTTTGCCATCTAGCCAAGCTGATGGCTGTCCCCAATAAAATTGTCCGGCATCATGTAAGGCTCGCGGCAAGTCCTGGGATCGTGTTAAAAAGTGTTCTGGAAAAAACATCTCGATGCCGCCCTCTTTTGTGTCTGTAAATGCTCGAAAAATCGGTGCGGCAAAGTCTGTTGCTGAGAAGGCATAGCTCCAATTCCCAGACTCTAAAGCTTGTAAACCCCGCCTCAAATCTTCGACTTGCAAGAAAGGGGCAGTTGCATAGATACAACAGACAGCGGCAATTGATAAATCTTGATTAATAAGCCATTGAGTTGCATGGGCAATTACTTCAGTTGTTCCTGCATAATCATTGGATAAGTCGGCAGGACGTAGAAAAGGAACTTCAGCCCCGTAATTTTTAGCAACTTCAGCAATCTCCAGATCATCGGTCGAAACAATAATTCGATCAAACAGTCTGGATGCGATCGCCGTCTCAATTGACCATGCGATCATTGGCTTACCTAAAAAGTTTTTAATATTTTTGCGAGGAATACGTTTACTTCCCCCCCTTGCGGGAATAATGGCAATGTTCATAAAAAATCTAACCCTTTCTCAAAATTATTCATATCTCAAAGTTTTATTACCCCTTTTGCAATAAAAACCAGGTCACATCACCTTGTGGAAAGACGGGATCACGATGATAGAAAAATCCGTAATCCACCAGTCTCAAGTCGTTAAAAGCATCGAGCATTTCACCCGCAAAATCTCTCTTAAATAATTTGCATTCATGACCTCTATAATTAACTTCAACGGGAGTGGGATTATAATATTCACATATTAATTAATATATATTCTTCGGTATAATCGTAAAGTTTTTGGTACACAGTTCTGAGCATTTCTGGATTAATATGAATCAAAACTCCCTTAATTAATACCAGTTCAAAACTTTCCGATGATGAAAAATCTAAAATAGAACCGCGAAAAACATTTTGAATACCAATTATATCTGCTAATTTTTCCGCTGCATCGGGATTGATTTCAATGCCACATTGACGCATCCCCGGAAACAAAAGCCTTAGAGCTTGTAGGTTCATACCCACATTTGCACCTAACTCAAGGCAGGATTCTATTTTTTGAGCAGACTTGAGTACATGGGAAAAGAATCCGAGGTTAGACCCCAGTAACTCCTCCCCTACATTCCGAGAAATATAGTTAGTTCCAAACTCACCAGCCCAGAAATTTTCTTGTTCAGTTTGGAATTTTTGTTGCTGTATTTCACTCATAACTTTAAGTTTACTTGGATAAGATGTATTCATTGTTAATACTGAGTTTTCAAGTTGTCAAGGTTTTCATAATAAACACTAAAGTTATTACCCAGCATTAACCACTGGTGTCACAGCAGCATACAGTTTTAGTATTATCTAGGATTGAGTCTAGTTTTTGAGTGATACTCATGAAAAAGCCTCCCGTAATACGGCAATCACTCTATCCTGGTCAGACTCAGTTAGCCCATAATATAGTGGAATACTCATCGCTTCTCGATAATATTGTTCTGCATCAGGAAAGTCTCCCCACTTAAAGCCTAATTTTTGATAATAGGGTTGAGTATGAACAGGAATATAGTGCAAATTCACCCCTATCCCAGCCTGTCGTAATTCCTCAAAGACTTGTCGATGAGTTTTAGCAATTTTATCTAATTTTAACCGAATAATGTAAAGATGCCAACTAGATTCAGTATCAGGATGTTGCCAAGGCAGAACCAGAGGAAAATCCTGTAGCAATTCATTGTACCGTGCCGATAAAAATCGACGACGTGACACAAACTCATCTAAACGCTGCATCTGACTCGCACCCAATGCTGCCTGAATGTCCGTCATCCGGTAGTTAAATCCCAACTCTAGCTGCTGATAGTACCACAACCCGTGAGACTCACCCTGCATTAACTCAGGGTTGCGGGTAATCCCGTGAGTCCGTAAGCGAATCAGCTTTTCGTACAAATCGGCTCGATTTGTCACCACCATTCCCCCTTCCCCTGTGGTGATAATTTTCACAGGATGAAAGCTGAACACGGCCATATCGGAAAATAAACAACTTCCGACAGGATTATCCTGATATCTGGCCCCAATAGCATGAGACGCATCCTCCAGAATAGTGAAACCATACTTTCGTGACAGGGCAAAAATCCGTTCCATCTCGCAAGACTGTCCCGCAAAATGAACAGGAACTACCACTTTCGGCAGTTTTCCCTGTTGTTCAGCCTGAGTGAGTTTCTGCTCTAGCACTTCCACACTCAGATTGTAAGTATGGGGGTCAATATCGACAAAATCGACATCTGCACCACAGTATAACCCACAGTTAGCGGAAGCCACAAAAGTATTAGGAGAAGTCCAGAGGATATCTCCGGGCCCCAATCCGGCAGCTAAACAGGCGATATGTAAGGCAGCCGTAGCACTGGAAACCGCCACCG
The DNA here is from genome assembly GCF_036701555.1 of Microcoleus sp. Pol10D4. NCBI lineage: Bacteria > Bacillati > Cyanobacteriota > Cyanophyceae > Oscillatoriales > Microcoleaceae > Microcoleus > Microcoleus sp. Pol10D4. The sequence continues at coordinate 220,395 of NZ_JAUBRA010000002.1, read as the reverse complement.
CATATTTAGCCCCGCAATAGTCGGCGACTAATTTCTCGAATCTTTCTATCGCTGGGCCTTGAGTAATCCAGTCCGACCGTAACACCTCAACCACAGCATCAATATCGGCTTGAGATATATCTTGGCGACCGTATGGGATAAACTTATTCATTACTTCAGGATCTCTAATAACTGGGGAGCAGTCAACCATTCTTGATTTACATCTGAACTATAAACAAAATCTTGAGCCACAGGAATACCCTGCTCGCCTAAAGCATTAGTAGTATAATCAAGGCTGTAGGAATATTCTATTGTGGGCTTAATTACATAATGGTCATCAAACTCTAAAGTTAAGTGGGAGGACTCAACGGGACACATGACTTCATGGAGTTTTTCACCCGGTCTAATGCCCACAATTTTATGAGGGACACCAGGTGCCAGAGCTTCTGCCATATCCGTCATTTTCATAGAAGGGATTTTGGGGACAAAAATTTCTCCCCCCTGCATCCTCGTAAAATTCTTGAGGACAAAATCAATGCCTTGATTGAGGGTAATCCAAAACCGAGTCATCCGTGGGTCTGTAATGGGGATTTCAGTAGCTCCTTCTCGAATTAATTTCTGAAAAAAAGGAACAACGGAACCCCTTGAACCCAAAACATTACCATAGCGGACAACAGAAAAACGAGTTTTCCGATCTCCAGCGAGGTTATTGGCTGCAACAAATAATTTATCTGCGGCTAGTTTTGTCGCTCCATAGAGGTTAATGGGGTTAACGGCTTTATCGGTAGATAGAGCAATCACTTTGTCAACCCCTTGTTCCAGAGCCACATTAATGACGTTATCCGCCCCATTAATGTTGGTCTTAATGCACTCCATTGGATTGTATTCTGCTACTGGAATGTGCTTAAGTGCGGCGGCATGGATGACATAATCGACTTCTCGCATAGCCAGTGCTAAACGTTTTTCATCCCTGACATCTCCTATGAAGTAACGCATTAACAGAGAGTCAAACTTTTGGGCCATCTCAAACTGCTTTAGTTCATCCCGTGAATACACAATGATTTTTTTAGGTTGATACTGACTCAGAAGAGTTTCAACACATTGTTTCCCAAATGAACCTGTACCGCCCGTAATCAAAATTGTTTTATCGTTAAACATTTAACTCCTTTTTAGGTTTATAGACAATTAGCTAATCAACAGCACCAGCAAGCCAGTTTCCTCTCTAAGTAGAGCCAGAGCATCACCATAAGAAGAAATTGCCTTCTTTAGCTAGCCTGATTTCATCAATAGTTCTCCTTAACCATAATACACATCCCCGTTCACTAACTCTAACTCAGGACGGTAACAAACTATAAACAGTTCCTGATCTCCTACTTTTAACAAGGTCTTTACTAAAAGGCAGAACTGACGCCAGTGGGGACCATCGCACAATCCTCCGCCTCCTGCTCCTGCAACATCAGATATATTCCCTCCACATACTCCTGGATTTACCCCTACTTCACAAAAGTAGGGTTAGTTAATAACATATCCTACTTTTGTCATTTGTCCGAAGTCAACTCAACAACACGGCGATAACAAGATATCGCTTCTTCAAGCCGACCGAGTTTTGCTAAACTTTCCCCTAAGTTATAGTAAATCTCGGCAATATCAGGGTTTAAGTCAACGGCATGGCGGTAACAAGATATCGCTTCATCGTATTTACCCAGTTTCAATAAGGCATCCCCTAAATTGCTGTAAGGCCAAGGCAAGTCAGGAGCTAGGGAAATGCCTTGGCGGTAGATAGCGGTGGCATCTTCCCATTTTTCCAGTTTGAGCAGAGCTTCCCCTAAATGGTAGTAACACCAAGGGGTGTCAGGGTTTAGCTCAATAACGCGCTGGTAAGCGGTAACAGCTTCTTCCCATTTTTCTAGTTTGAGGCAAGCTTCCCCTAAACAGTTGTAAGACCAAGGGAAATCTGGGTTGAGTTCAATAACGCGCTGATAAGTGGCAACAGCTTCTTCCCATTTTTCTAGCTTGAGAAAAGCTTGGCCTAAATTGTACCCAGACCAAAAGAAATCTGGGTTAAGTTCGCTGGCGTGACTGTAGGCTGCGGCGGCTTCCTCCCATTGTTCTAATTTGAAAAGAGCATCACCTAAGCTGTGGTGTGAGCTGAAAAAATTGGGGTTGAGTTCAATAGCACGGCGGTAGGCAACAGCAGCTTCTTCCCATTGTTCTAGTTTTAAACGAACGTCCCCTAGGCTGTAGTAAGACCAAGGAAAATTTTGGTTTAGTTCAGTAGCGCGTTCGTAGGCAAGGGCAGCTTCTTCCCATTTTTCCTGTTCTAGCAGAACCTTGGCTAAATTGTAATGATACAAAAATAAATCAGGAGCGTGGTTCAAAGCTGACTGATAAGCGCCTACGGCTTCATCTAAACGTCCTTTCTCTTGAAATAAATCTCCTAACTTATTGTGAGCATCAGATAAGTCTGGCTGGATTACAAGGGCTTTTTGATAGTGGACTATAGCTTCTTCCCACTGACCGCAGGATTTCAATATTTCCCCTAATTTGTAGTGAGATGCAGCGAAATTCGGGTTTAAATGAATGGCGCGACGGTGACAGATAATTGCCCGTTCCGGCTTATTTTTATCTAACAGAATATTGCCTAAGTTGAAGTATTCAAAAGCTGTAGCTTTTTCCGGTTCGAGGGCCAAGGCCAAATATATGCACTCTGCTGCTTCTTCTGGCTGCCCAGTTTGCGACAAAACTTTGGCAAAGTTACGATAAAGTCCAGGTAAGTTGGGCTGAATGGCGATCGCTTTTTGATAACAGGTAATCGCTTCTGGCCACTGCTGCTGTTGAGCGTACATAGTGCCAAGGTTCGCTAAAGCTGTCGCAAAATTAGGATTGATTTCTAGGGCTTTGTTGTACCAATACTTTGCATCGTCGATTTGGCCGAGAGTCTGGAAGAGATTTCCCCAATTTTTACACATCGATGCGTCATTGAGTTGACCTTGGGCTGCGTAGAATTCGGACAATTGATTTAATTTAACTACTGTATCCTTTTGAAATTGTTGTAGTTGATTTTGGTAAGCGCGATTTTGAGACTTAGCCTGTTGGAGTTCTCCTATAATTTGCTGGTACTGATCTTGCAAGTTCTGCAATTGGCTTTGAGTCTGATCCACTGGCAGATGAAAATTGTCCCACTCCCCCTGAGTTTGATGAAGTTGAGATAGAATATTGTCACAATACATGTCACTTGGGGGCAATTCATAATCAGAATTTACTACTTTCATAAAGCTAACTAATTTAATGTATTATTTTGATTAATTGACCTAGTTAGTTGGTTGAATAAGTTTTTAATTACCAACCGACAATTATTGGCTCCTAGTCGTTATGGGAGAAACTACTGCCACAATGATTTTTCAGGAGTTTACCAAAATTTAGGGGGGATTTTACCCGATCCCCCTCAATGAACTTCAAATGAACTCAAGCCGTTGCTTTCCCAAGGATATCAGACTTCAGCCCTCTGAGGATGTTCCCGCACGCACCAGGTATTATAGATGGGCGATGGCCCCCAAGCCATAAGCCATCGAGCTTAACAATAGATATTACCCCAAAAATCAACACAGGAAGACGATCGCACTCAATCGATCAACCAACACGCGCGATCGGGTAAACTAGAAAGGTCGATCGCGCTCTACCCGCGTCCCATTGACTCAAAGCCCAACTTCTGCATCAGAGTGAAGCACTGGACTCTGCACACAAAAAATTGGCGTGGCTGGATTAAGGTATGATAAGCGCGATTGATCGCTCTTCATCTCACTTAATCGTAATGATTAATTTAATAGGGAACGGGAACACTATTAAACAAAAGAATAGTAAATTAGTAATCGAATTGAATGTTTGAGCATTTGTTCTGACTTAGAATAACATAGGTTTTTTCTTTTTAAGCGAGCTATGCGGATGTCTGAGTCTAGTATTTTCGGCTCTCCTGGGTTTATGGTGTATACGGTATCAAGCACAACTGTTTGCGATTCTGTAATGCCCTCGGAGTAAGGATATGTGGTTTGGTTATCACCTCAAAATCAGGAGAGCCGTATTTTCTCCTTCTACTCGTGTCATGTAAGTTTTGAAAACAATGTGATATTTTTTTTACTCCCGGTGATTAGCCTTATACCAGTCATTAGCCGTTGGATATCCTGCCTCCATCTTTTCACCCCATACTTTTTCCTCACATCTGCCTCGCTTCCACCATCATCCGCACCACATCGGGCATTTTATACTTCGCCTCCCAGCCCAATTTTTCTTTTGCCTTACCCGGATTCCCCCTCCCTACAGCAATCTCCGTCGGTCTGTAGAGACTCGCATCGGTTACTAAATGTTCCTGCCAATCCAAACCCGCAGAAACAAACGCTGTCTGCACAAACTCTTCCAAAGGATAACTTGCACCCGTAGCAATTACATAATCGTCAGGTTCTTCCTGCTGCAACATCAAATACATCGCCTGCACATATTCCGGCGCCCAACCCCAGTCCCGCTGCACTGCAATATTTCCCAAATGCAGTTTTTCGGAACTGCCGGCAGCAATTCGGCACACCACAGATACAATTTTTTGGGTGACGAACCTCTCCGGCCGCAGCGGCGACTCGTGATTGAAGAGAATACCAGAACACGCAAACAAATTGTACGCTTCCCGATAATTCGCTACTTCCCAAAATGCGGTTGCTTTCGCTACCGCGTAAGGACTTCTGGGGCGAAAAGGCGTATTTTCATCGGCTGGGCTGCCTCGGGTATCCCCAAAACATTCGCTGGAACTGGCGTTGTAAAGTTTGATTTTTCCGCCTGTAAACCTAATTGCTTCTAAGAGATTCAATGTGCCTGTGGCAATGCTTTCGAGGGTTTCTACGGGTTGTTCAAAAGACAGAGCGACGGAACTTTGACCTGCTAGATTGTACACCTCATCTGGCTCTATTTTAGCAAGCACTTGCAAGACGCTGCGAAAATCGTTGAGAGACATGGATTCTAGTTTTACTCTGTCTCGGATGCCCAAACGGGCCAGGTTTCCGAAACTAGACATTTGGGCGTCCCTGGAGGTGCCACAAACTTCATAACCTCGATCGAGCAAAAGTTTAGCTAAATAAGTTCCGTCTTGACCTGATACACCACAAATTAGCGCTTTTTTCATATCAGATTTTGTTGGCAAAACTACACCGTAGCTGTTGCTATTTTTCCAGTTGTTTAACTTTTATCGTCGGTATTTTTATTTTTTTAATCTTTGGGATTTTCCGAAAACTTACCACAGCAAGTTTAAGCGGTTACTACAAACAAACAACAAATTTATCATCAAGCAGACTCGAAAGCCCGATCGCAGTATTATTGCAAAAAGTTCGATAGCTGGGAGTAGCAGCTTACCAATATCGTAGGGACAGGGCAGTCCCGTGTCCCTACGATATTTCATCTTCTACTCGCCAACTATCGACTGCCAAAAGTCTCTCGCGCTCGAAAACAGAAATAACCAGTCAGCTAGAAATCGACTCAAAAGTAAAAAATATCAGCATTTTTTACCTTCTGCCGAATGACTAATACCTTCTGCCTTCGGGTACTAGGCTTCCCAACGTTCGGCGACCAATTCAGCCAAGTCAACCACCCGCTGACTGTAGCCCCACTCATTGTCGTACCAAGCCAAAACCTTCACCATGTCGCCATCCATCACCAGCGTCAAGCTGGAATCCAGAATCGAAGAAGCATCACTTCCGCGATAGTCGGATGAAACTAAAGGCAAATCGTTGTACTCCAAAATCCCTTTCATGGAGCCAGAGGCAGCTTCTTGGAACACTTGATTTACTTGCTCGGTAAAAGTCTTTTTCTCTACCTGAGCCACAAAATCCACTACGGACACATTGGGAGTCGGCACGCGCATGGCAATACCATTTAACTTGCCCTTCAATTCTGGAATCACCAAAGCCACAGCTTGGGCTGCTCCGGTAGAAGTCGGCACAATATTCATTGCTGCAGCCCGGGCCCGCCGCAAATCGCGGTGGCTGGCATCCAGCAAGCGCTGGTCGCCAGTATAGCTGTGGGTAGTGGTCATCATGCCTTTGACGATGCCAAAATTTTCGTGCAGCACTTTCAGTACAGGAGCCAGACAGTTGGTAGTACAGCTAGCATTGCTGATGACTGTGTAGTCACTGTGCTTGTAGTTGTGGTGGTTGACTCCCATCACATAAGTGCCAACTTCAGAACCCTTGCCGGGAGCGGTAATTAGCACTTTTTTAGCGCCGGCAGTGATATGCTTCGATGCACCAGCTTGGTCAACGAAGACACCGGTCGATTCAATAATCAGATCAATACCCCAATCTTTCCAAGGCAAGTTTAGCGGGTTGCGATCGCTCACGCATTTAACTGTCTTCCCATTTAGGGTAATGGAATTTTCATCCGCACTGATGTCCACATTCTTCAACGTTCCCATCATGGAATCGTATCTGAGTAAGTGAGCATTACTTCTGGGATCGGAAGTGTCATTAATAGCTACCAACTCTAGCTGGCTGTTTTCTCTGCCCAACCAGCAGCGCGCAAAACTGCGCCCGATACGTCCAAAACCATTGATCGCGACTCGAATCACTTTAGTACCTCCTAATGATGGCAGCCCCTAGCTCAGGCTTAAATTTTGGAAAAATTTAAGAATTGACTTATGAGACAAGATCATATCGCAAAGGTTGATCCTTTATAACTTTTTGTGTCGATCAAAAAAGCTTGAACTTTTCTAGAAGGCTGAAATTGCAAGGCAGAAGGCATTAGGCTTTCTGCCGCTGGTTACTGGTAAAGCTGATGGGCTGCAATATAAGTCCCGACAACTTCCGGGACTAAGTAGCGGAGGTCGATCCTTTCGGCACAGCAGCGGCGGATGTGGCTCGACGAAATCTCGATCGCAGGCATGGACAGCACCTGCCAGCGAATTTCCACATCCAGAAGAGCCATTTGTTCGGCAACTCGCCGGCCAACAGTATTTGTCTGAACCTGCATCCTGTCCCCCCCGCAATCGAGGGGTTTTCCACCAGGACAATCTCCCCACTCGGACAGTCCCCCAATCTCCCTGCTTTCTGCTGTCACTCGATCTCCGTGAGTCGGACGTGGGGCCACCAACCAGTCGCACAACCCGGCAATTTCGGCGCACCGGTGCCATTTGGGAAGACTAAGGAGTGCGTCACTACCAATAATCCAGTACCAGCGATGATCGCCGGGATACAATTTTTGCAAATACAGCAGGGTGTCGATCGCAAAACAACTGCCTCTGGGATTGACCGACCGTGGCGAAATTACGAAGTCTGGGCGATCGGCGATCGCCAAAGCAAGCATTTCCCGCCGCTGCTCAAAACTTGCCAAATCCGGGCGTTCTTTGTGAGGAGGAGAGCGATCCGGTACCCAAATAACTCGATCGAGAGCAAATTGACTCGCAGCCGTCTCGGCTACCAACACATGACCCCAGTGAACCGGGTCAAAAGTCCCCCCCAAAATCGCTATTTTCCCCATATTTCCCCAAAATCAGGATTAATACAGACATCGCGCCAATTTTATGTTTATACACTTTTAACCATAAGCTCGTTTATTAGAAAACCCTCGCTTCACATCGGGGACAAACCCCTGGACGACCCTAGTTTCGACGATCGTCCTGGACGCTGAAACCGGTTTTTTCAACCCCCTTAATTCGTTCAAGCCTTCAATAAGACTTAAAAAACCAGGTTTCAGCGTCGGATTGGGTGCGGGACTGGATGATTAACCTTGCCAATATTAATCCCAACTTGTTTTGAGTGCGCGATCGACCACCTGAGCATTCGTTTGTGGGCGACCGAAAAAGTTTTGAGGGTAGATATACTTAGCGCCGTGGTAAAAATTTTAAGGGCTGCCAAGAGCGTCGATCGGCTTCTCTATCAAACCAATGATTTGGTTTGATCTATGGCTTTGCGACTATTTCGACTAACTGCATACCTTGTATATATACAATAAAGTAAGAATATATACTATAGCTGCGCTCGTGTCAATCTCTGACTTTCAAGAAAAAATGACCGTACAACTAGATAAATGACTACAAAATGAGCGAAATTTTGTTGTTCGTGGTAGTGTTTGTAAATCCTTATGGGTTTTACCCTCAATCTTGGTAGAAAGGTTGTGGGGCTTTTGCTGCCGTATCCCAGCACAGCAGGCGGATCGAAATAGAAAGAATGCAGGAGTATGCAATCACCCAAAATTAGTCTATTGACCCCGACCCCAGACCCCGTTTTCTGTTACCTGCAATTTTCGAGCTGTGACTGTTCCGGAAAACTACTCGGTACTAAGTCATATAGGATACAAGACAAACATCTCTACAAGTCCCGCAAATCTAGGGACGCGCAGAGAATTTTGTACAAAATCTCTAGCGAACTGTATCCTGAAAAAACAATTCTTGATATGATATCGCGTGTTATTGGCGTGGTGTGGTGTGTGAGGAGCAAAGATGCCGAGTTCTGTTGATTTTAGCGGTAGACCATTTCATTTCATCGGCATTGGTGGGATTGGGATGTCAGCCCTTGCCTACATTCTAGCTAAACGCAAGTTGCCTGTGTACGGCTCCGACATTAAATCGAGTCACATAACCGAGCGCTTGCAAGGAATGGGAGCTCATATTTTTTGGAGTCAAGACGCCAGCAATTTTGAACTATTTCAAACGGCCCTTAACGGTAGCAGTCCCGACTGCGGGCAACAGGAAAGGGCAGTATCCTCGATAGTCGGGGGTACGGTAGGGACTTCTGTCGCGACAGCCGAAGCTCTCCAATTGAACGGCAACGGTTCAAGCGCCCAAGCAATTCCGGGATTGCCTCAAGTAGTATGTTCGACGGCTATTCACCCAGCCAATGCCGAATATCGAGCTGCTTTAGATTTGGGCTGTCCGATTTTTCATCGATCGGATGTGTTGGCAGCGTTAATTCAAGATTACCAAAGCATAGCCGTAGCCGGTACTCATGGCAAAACTACTACTAGCAGCTTAATCGGCTTCATGCTGATGGCGGCGGGTCTAGACCCGACGATCGTAGTAGGAGGCGAGGTAAATGCTTGGGAAGGCAATGCCCGTTTGGGGGAAGGGCCCTACTTAGTGGCCGAGGCTGATGAATCCGACGGTTCTCTCGTTAAGCTGGTAGCCAAAATTGGCATAGTGACGAATGTGGAACTGGATCATCCAGACCATTACGATACCCTTGACCAGGTAATAGACACATTTAAGGTGTTTGCCCAAAACTGTCAAACCTTGGTGGGCTGCATTGACGATCAAATCGTCAAAGATTCCCTTCAGCCTCATGTCAGCTACAGCTTGCAGCCGGACAGCGGTGCTGACTACACGGCTTCGGACGTGGAGTACGGAGCAGAAAGCACCAAGGCCCGGATTTGGGAGCGAGGAACTTTCCTAGGGGAAATGGAGTTGAAGTTGCTGGGCACACACAATCTCAGCAATGCACTAGCTGCGGTAGCAGTGGGCCGATTGTTGGGGTTAGAGTTTTCGGCCATTGCCAAAGCGATTGCTGGCTTTGAAGGAGCTCGCCGCCGTTTTGAGGTGCGGGGTTTTCACAATGACATCCTGTTTGTGGACGACTACGCTCACCATCCTAGCGAAATTCGTGTCACCTTGGCGGCGGCTCGCTTGCGGATCGAAGGTAGCGAAAAAAATCCCAAATCCCGAAGAGTGGTTGCAATTTTTCAACCCCACCGTTACAGCCGGACTCTGACATTTTTGCCAGAATTTGCTCAATCTTTTGGGGATGCTGATTTGGTTGTGGCTTGCGATATTTATAGTGCTGGGGAACCAAATTTAGGAGAAATTAGCGGGCAGCAAGTTGCTGATTTGATTGCTAAAGAAGGCCGAGATGTTGAGTTTGCGCCTTCCCTAGAGTCAGTCACTAAGTTTTTAACCAAAAATCTGCAACCGGGGGATTTGGCTCTGTTTTTGGGCGCTGGTAATCTGAATCAGATTATTCCAGAGGTTATGGCTTTTTATCAACAAGCCGATCGCCCCGATTAGCTCGCGAACAGAGTAGAGTCGATCGACATTATGGCGTGGCACGTTGTGCCGAAACTTCTGTCGGACGGCTCGCTCAAAGCGGCCACATAAGTTAGCTAAACGAATTTTCAACCACGTCTTCGAGCGAAGGTATTTTTAAGGATTTTCAAGATGGTGACTATCTCGAATGACTCCTCTGTTAAGGACAATCGGCGAGTGTATTCTCCTATTTCTTTGCGGGGAACTGATTGCAAGATTAACTCCCAAGTTTCGCTGGCGGGCCTGACTTCGTTCCGAGTCGGCGGCCCCGCCGAGTGGTACGTGGCTCCCCGCAGTATGGAGGCTTTGCAAGCGAGTTTTGCCTGGGCACACGATGAAGGGGTGCCGGTGACTCTGCTGGGTGCGGGTTCTAATTTGTTGGTGAGCGATCGGGGTTTGTCCGGTTTGGTCGTCGGCACTCGCTACCTGAAACAGGTGAATTTTAATCCAGAAACAGGTCAAGTGACAGCGGGGGCGGGAGAGTCAATTCCCCGCCTCGCTTGGTTGGCGGCTAAACGGGGCTGGAAAGGTCTAGAATGGGCAGTCGGCATACCGGGTACGGTGGGAGGGGCTGTGGTGATGAATGCAGGCGCTCACAGAGGCTGTACTGCTGATATTCTAGTCAATGCCCGCGTCCTATCCCCCGGCGGCAAGGTGGAAATTCTGACTCCCCAAGAGTTGGAGTACCGCTACCGGACTTCGGTGTTGCAAGGGGGCGATCGGCTAGTAACAGAAGCGACTTTCCAGTTACAGCCGGGATTTGACCGATCGCAAGTAATGGCAGAAACTAATGACCATTTCAGCCAGCGGCGGACAACTCAACCTTACCACTTACCGAGCTGTGGCTCAGTCTTCCGTAACCCTGGCCCCAAGACGGCCGGTTGGTTCATCGAACAAGCGGGACTGAAGGGATATCAGATCGGCGGCGCACAAGTAGCTCAGCGCCATGCTAATTTTATTCTTAACTGCGGGTCGGCAACGGCCAATGATATTTTTCAAGTGATCCGCCACGTTCAACAGCAAGTCGAGCAGCGGTGGTCGCTGTTGTTGGAGCCAGAAGTTAGAATACTGGGAGAGTTTCCCTTCTAAGGCATCATTGAAGTAATACGGAAACGGCAGACTGCCAGCCCACACACCATCACAAAGTAGTTATGACAAAATCAGGACAAGGATTTGGCTTCGGCCTGGGAAAAATGAAAGAACTGACTGAAGCTTTCAAAAAAGCTCAGCAGGTTCAAGAAGGAGCTAAAAAGCTCCAAGAAGAGTTGGATGTAATGGAAATTGAGGGAACTGCCGGCGGCGGCTTGGTCAAGGTTTTTCTCAGCGGCAACCAAGAACCCCGCCGCGTGGAAATCTCACCGGATGCCCTCGGTGAAGGTGCTGATGTGGTTTCTGAACTCGTCACGGTGGCGATGCAGGATGCTTACGCTAAGTCTACGATGACGATGCGGGAGAAAATGGAAGAACTCACCGGTGGACTAAATCTCCCCGGTTTCGGTTAGTCATTAGTCATCAGTCAATTGTTGACTGTTGACTGTTGACTGATTGATTAAACTTTCTGGAAACCGCTATAGTAAGGTGCGTCGCTGCTCCATGTTCGATGGAACTTGCAGATTGACTCTGAAAGCGACGTACCCTACAAATTAGCACAGTTGACTGTTGACTGACTAATAACTAATAACTAATAACTAATGACTAATGACTAAATTATTGTTTGTCTGCCTCGGAAATATCTGCCGATCGCCCTCAGCAGAAAACATTATGAATCACTTAATTAAAGAAGCTGGTTTGAGCGATCGTATTACCTGCGATTCTGCCGGAACTGCTAGCTATCACATTGGCAGCCCCCCTGACAGGCGGATGGCATTGGCGGCGAGGAAGCGAGACATTGAATTGCTAGGCGAAGCCCGCCAATTTTCCAAAAACGATTTTGAAAAGTTTGATTTGATTCTGGCCATGGATAGAGAAAATTATCGTAATATTCTTGCCCTGGATGCGGCTGGAAAGTATAAAGATAAAGTGCGGCTGATGTGCGATTTTTGCCAGAAATACGACCTTAAAGAAGTGCCAGATCCTTACTACGGTGGCCCGGAGGGATTTGATCGAGTAATTGATTTGCTGCTGGACGCTCAAGCGGGTTTGTTAGAGTACGTTGTCAGTCAAGAAAAATTAACAGTTGGCGGTCAGCAATCAATTTAAATTAAAAAAGTGTCTTTTTCCGCCCGAATATTAGCAATGCTGTAGGGGGGACAACGCTAACAAAACTCGTAACTAGGGAGATCACAGTTGTTCCAGATCCCGCTCCCAAAATGATACTGGGTGACAAAGAAAAAGTTAAACTGGTCAATACAAAATGGGGAGAATTGATACTCAAAGCAGCAATTGGCAACAAAATAGATGGATACCAAGGCATTAGCCAAGGTGTAGCAAACAAAAACAAAGTGAGAGTCGTCCATCCAATATCTGATACCAAATTAATTTCCGAATCTTTTTTGCGGAAGAATGTTTTAATTAACGTGACTGCATAGTAAACAATCCAGCTTAAATACGCAAAATATTTGAGTAATGATAGAAGACTATCCCTAGTTTTAACACTTATATTTGGCAAAAAACTCAGAAATAAATTGATTGCATGGTGAAAAGATCGAGCCGTCGCCCCGGCGGTTCCTGGATTTAAAAGACTTCTCCAAGCTGAAACGGTTGGCATAAATGTATAAGTGATCACCGCGATAATTAATAAAGAAAGCAAGACTGATGCTGCTAAATCTTTCCACCGACGCTGCTTGTAGAGGAAAGCAACAACTAAGGGTAGCCAAATTATAGGTAAGGTTTTTATTAAAAAACCTACCCAAATTGCCAAAATTGCAAAAACATAACGTTGGTAATAAATACATCCTATTAAAACGATCAATGTATTGGCAAGAAGAACGTCAAGGTGAGCATTAGCTATTTGCTCATTCAATAGCATGGGATTGACTAAATAAGCCAGTGTTATGAGGTTACGCTTCTCAGAATTTGTTAGCAAGCGCCAAATTAAGTAGGCATTGAGTGTGTGTACCAACACGCAGATTATTTTAAAAAGATAAACTGCTAGTAAAGGACTCATTGGTACACCAAGTGCTGATAGGGCAAAAAAGAATAAAGAAACCGGGCCGTAGGTAGAAGTTTGTCCCCAGTGGAGAAAGGGAGATACCTTAGAAATTAAGGTATCGGGATTATTCAGATAAGGATTAATTTTATGTAAGCTCATCGCTCCGTAATGCAAGTACATATAAATGTCACTGCTTTGGGGATAAGCTATGAGCGCAAGTGCCAGAAAGGGGATTGCATACTTGCAAATGTCTAGAAAGCTGGAACTTGTCTGTTTTTTTTGAATTAACCAGATAATATATGTAACTGTTGCTATCAAGTAGGAACCGTTAATTAGAACTCGGATGAGGCTGAAACCGCTGGTAGGGAAATCGTTATAGTTGTTTCCACCCTGTAAAACGCTGTAATACTTGGTGATTCCCATGGAGGTCATGGCAATACAGAAAATTATAGAAGCTGCTAATGCTACAGCATATAGAATTTTCTGATTTTTTAAGTAATTGTTGACCATGATGTTATTTATTCAGCGTAGTAAGTGCAGGTAATTTTCTTGCCCAGAGCGTTGGCGGTTATCTGACTAAATGGTGTTCCATCGCAAAGCGAACAAGTTCTGCTCGGTTGTTGCTGTCAGTTTTTCTGAACAAGCTGCTGACGTGCTTTTCGATCGTTCGAGGGCTGAGGTGGAGTGTGGAGCCTATTTGAATATTAGAAAGACCTTCTGTCAGCAAATCTAGCACTTGTCGCTCTCGCTGCGTCAAACTCGGAGCATTTTGGCTGGGAGATGCCCGTGAAGCGGAGCTATCCCGTAGGGAATCGCCTGTGTTTGACTTTTGAGTTAAAAAATCTGCTTCTGGCTGGCCATTAGTTCTGCTGCGTACCTCTGTTGGCGTTGGTTCGGGTTCGGGGGAACGAGAGGGAGCCTGAGCGATTAGAGCGTAGCGATCGAGCAAAGAGCGAATAACCGCCCCCAATTCCTGGAGTTCAAAAGGTTTGGCCAGATAATTGTCGCACCCCATCTGATAGCCGCGAATCCGTTCTTGCGTGCTCGTGCGTTCCGTCAAAAAAATCACCGGCAGCAAGCGGAAAGCGGGACGAGTCCGAACTCGCCGCACAAATTCGTAGCCATCCATCTCGGGCATTGTAATGTCGGTAACAATCAAGTGGGGCTGAAATTCATCTACCAAGCCTAAAGCTTCTTTGCCGTTCTCAGCAGCGATTACAGAGTATCCGGTAATTTCTAGATAATCGGTAATTGACAAGCGAGTCGCGAAATCGTCGTCAGCAACCAGAATCGTTAATGGCATGGGGGAATTAAAAATTAAACATTAAAAGTGACTAATTTCACTTTTAATGTTTAATTCTACTGTTTAATTCTCTTGATAACTTGCAGTTAAAGTAGCCGGTTGTCCTAATTTGCCCTCCAAAGCTACGCCGCGCCCGTTGGCTGCCAAATGCCGCAGAGTTTTGTAAATTGTCTCGATTTGCTCTGGCTTTCCTGCTTTTTTGGCTATTTCTGCGACAGAAAGAGGTTTTTGGGCGTCTTTGATCACTTGCAGTACCCGTTGCTGCAAGTCCAATACAGCAGCGGCTGCTTTTTTGCCTGCTTCAACCCCTGGCTGGTGATAGGCATTGACATTTACCAAGGAACCGTAAAAACCTACAGCTCTTTCGTAGAGGGCGATTAATGCTCCTACTGTCCGAGGGTTGACTTGGGGAATTGTGACAGTAATGGAATCTCGGTGATTTTCGTACAAAGCTTGTCGAGTTCCCTGCAACAAACCAGACAAATAATCTCCTGAAGTGACGCCGGTTTCTACTTCTGGGGAAATGCCTTGCCTGTCTTGCAAAACTTCGATAAATGTTAGGAAGAAATTCGGCACCCCGTCACGCAGTTGCTGGACGTAAGCGTGTTGGTCGGTGCTGCCTTTGTTGCCGTAAACTGCGATTCCTTGATGAACTGTATTGCCGTCTAAATCTTCCTGTTTGCCGATCGATTCCATGACTAATTGCTGCAAGTAGCGGCTGAACAATAGTAGTGAATCTTTATACGGCAAAACTACCATATCTTTTTCGCCCCGTCCGTTGCAGGCAAAATACCAACTCATGGCTAAAAGGGCGGCGGGATTATTTTTAATGTCGGGAATTCTGGTAGCTTCGTCCATGACTTTAGCGCCGTCGAGCATCGCCCGAATGTCGATGCCTTGCAAAGCTGCTGGCAAAAGTCCTACTGCTGAGAGTTCCGAAGTGCGTCCTCCCACCCAGTCGGCCATCGGGAAGCTGGCAATCCAGCCTTCGGATTTGGCTAATTTGTCTAGTTTGCTGTCTGTTCCGGTGATGGCAACTGCCTGTTTGGCGAAGTCGAGTTTTTGAGCGGCGAAGGCTTTTTGAACTTCAATCATGCCGTTGCGGGGTTCGGGGGTGCCGCCGGATTTGGAGATTGTAATTACTAGGGTGCTGGCGAGTTTGTCTTTAATTTTTTTGAGAATTCGATCGATCCCAGCCGGATCTGTGTTGTCGATAAAATGAATTGCTAGGGGCGGAATGTCTGGGGATAAAGCTTCGGCGACAAATTGGGGGCCCAGGGCGGAACCGCCGATGCCGATCGAAATTATGTCGGTAAATTGCGGAGCAAAGGGCGGTTTAATATCGCGGTTTTGAACTTTCTTGACAAATGCTTCGACTTGTGCTATGCCTTCGACTATTTCTTGTTTTAATTCTGGAGTGGGAGCTAAATCGGGGTTTCGCAGCCAGTAGTGGCCCACCATGCGGTTTTCGTCGGGATTGGCGATCGCACCTGCTTCCAAAGCTGCCATGTCTTTGAAAGCTTTGTCAAATTTGGGCTTCAGTGCTGCTGCGAAAGCGTCGTCGAATCCCATGCGGCTGATATCGAGGTAAAGTCCCAATCCCTCGTGATAGTAAAGCCAGTCTTGATAGCGTTGCCAGAGTGCTGCGGCGTCCATAGGAATTCTCTACAATTTTTTTAATGTTCGATCGGCGTCGTCAGGAATCCACCAATTGTAGTTTAAAACGATCTGATGTACGGCTTTTGCAGAATCCCAATAAATTTAAGTATTAGTCGTCTAAAGGCAGCCGGAGCCGAAGGCAGGCAGAGCATCCGGCAGAATTTAACAATAAAAATATGACTTGGGCAACACTCTTAGTAGGTAGATCCCTCATTAATGGTCACACCCCATAGATAGATCGAAGCGCCACAGAAATTTAACTGTGGTCGGCGTTGGCGTTTGGCCCCTGGTTTCACAATATTCAAATTTGGGCGATCGGGCTCTGTAAAATAGGCATTGCGGTGAGGTTAAATATACTTTTAACTGTCACTCAATAATCTGCTAAAAAGATAGTTAACAACGGTCAACAGTCTGAAGTGTAGTATAATATACAGATATTAGAATAAAAGTGCGATCGACTATGCTTACTCTATCTTCCGAATTAAAAGAACGGTTAGCAACTCCCCTCAAAATCGGGGATTTTGAAGTTAAAAGCCGCGTCCTGCAATCACCCTTATCCGGCGTTACCGATTTGGTATTTCGCCGCCTGGTGCGCCGCTACGCGCCGGATTCGATGATGTACACGGAAATGGTGAACGCTACGGGTTTGCACTACGTGAAGCAACTGCCGAGAATTATGGAAGTTGACCCAAACGAGCGTCCGATTAGCATTCAATTGTTTGACTGCCGGCCGGATTTCTTGGCAGAAGCGGCGCAGAAAGCAGTGGCAGAAGGAGCGGATACTGTTGATATTAATATGGGGTGTCCGGTTAACAAAATTACTAAAAACGGCGGCGGTTCTTCCCTGCTGCGAGACCCGGAAACGGCCGAGGCAATTGTGCGGGCTGTTGTGGAAGCAGTAGATGTTCCTGTCACAGTTAAAACTAGGATTGGTTGGACTGATAAAGAAATTAATATTTTGGAATTTGCGAAGCGGATGGAAGATGCGGGAGCAAAAATGATTACCGTGCACGGCCGGACTCGATCGCAAGGTTACACCGGCCCGGCCAAATGGGAGTGGATTCGCCGCGTGAAAGAAGTTTTATCGATTCCAGTTATTGCTAACGGGGATATTTTTTCTGTGGAAGCAGCGATGCGATGTCTGGAAGAAACCGGCGCTGATGGAGTGATGTGTTCGCGGGGAACTTTGGGCTATCCTTTTTTGGTGGGAGAAGTTGATTATTTCTTGAAAACTGGTGTGGAAAAGATAGCTCCGACACCAATTGAACGCCTCGAATGTGCTAAGGAACATTTGCGGGCTTTGTGGGAATATAAAGGTGAAAGCGGTGTCTGCCAAGCGCGCAAGCACTTAACCTGGTATGCTAAGGGTTTCCCCGGCGCTGGGGAATTGCGGGGCGTGTTGGCTGTGGTAGAAACGGTTGAACAAGGTTGCGATTCGATCGATCGCGCGATCGAGCAATTGCCCGCATAAACCTTACCCGCAGAGGCCAACTAGGGATTACAGAAACAAAACCAGTCTCTGCGGGCTAAGATTTAAGACAAAGTTAAAAATTTGTGTGTGGGGGAAAGCATGGATTCCTTAAAAGGGCGAGATTTATTAAGTCTGGCAGATTTAAGCATTGACGAATTAAATTATTTGCTGGATCTAGCAACCAGTTTAAAATCGGGAATGGTCAAGCTGAAACGCAATAAAGTTCTCGGCTTGTTATTTTCCAAAGCTTCAACGCGAACGCGGGTAAGTTTTACGGTGGCAATGTATAAATTGGGAGGGCAAGTGATTGACCTCAATCCCAACGTTACACAAGTCAGCCGCGGCGAACCTTTGGTAGATACAGCCAGGGTTTTAGACAGATATTTAGACATTTTGGCGATTCGGACTTTCGAGCAAAAGGACTTAGCAACTTTTGCCAATTATGCGAAAATTCCTGTGATTAATGCGCTGACAGATGACGAACACCCATGTCAAGTGCTGGCGGATTTAATGACAGTAAAAGAGTGTTTTGGTAAGTTGGAAGGGGTTACTTTGACTTATTTTGGCGATGGCAATAATATGGCAAATTCGCTGATGTTGGGCTGTGCAATGACGGGAATGAATGTAAGAATTGCTTGCCCTCAAGATTTCCAGCCGAATGCTGAGATAGTGAAAAAAGCTAAGAATATTGCTAATGGAAAAACCGAAGTTACTGTGACGGCGGACGCAGAAGCTGCTGTGAAGAATGCTCAAGTGATTTATACTGATGTTTGGGCGAGTATGGGACAGGAAGAGGAAGCAAAAATCAGGATTCCTTTGTTTGAACCCTATCAGGTAAATGAACAATTGCTGAAGTTAGCAGATAAGAATGCAATTGTATTGCACTGTTTGCCCGCACACCGGGATGAAGAGATTACCGATGCAGTGATTGAAGGCAGTCAATCCCGCGTTTGGGATCAGGCAGAAAATCGGATGCACGCTCAGCAAGCTTTGCTCGCAAGCATTCTAGAAAGCGATTAGGAATAGAGAAGGGAAGAGAAGAATCGCCCGACTGAAGAATAAGAGAAAAGCCATTATCTCTATCTCTTCTATTCTCTTTCTCTGCGCCCTCTGCGCCCTCTGCGGTTAATAAAAAAAACATAATTCACAAATCAAGACAATTGATACAACAGTTTTCAATTTGATACCAGAGGGGGCAACATTGCCTGAATTGCGATATTGAAAGCGGGAAATTCCAGCGGTGAAATGCTCGCAGTTTCCCCAAGAATTACTTCGCTTTGATACCCATTTTCAGTAGGTTCTCGAAAAACGTGGAGTTGTCGATCGCCCACATTTAGCACCCAATAATCGGCAATTCCCGATCGCGCGTAAATTTTAGCTTTAATTTCGCGATCGAAAGTTAAGCTGCTGTCTGCCACTTCGATAATTAGATATACCTCTGAGGGAGTCGGATGGTGAGTCGCATAGTCAAAAGAATCGATTCTGACTACGGCGATATCTGGTTCGGGTTCGGAATTGTCATCAAGGGCGATCGGATCTTGGGTATAAACAGCAGCCTGATTTCCCAGAAGAACGCTCAGCACGCTGGCAGTACGTCTCGTGGCTGAAGTGTGAGCAGTTCCTTTTGCACTCATTTTGATGATATTTCCTGAAAGTAATTCGACTCGTTCCTCTGGGTGAAAAAATCCCATCTCTCCCAGCTTGTGATACTCTTTAACTGTCCATTTACGGAGCGTGAAAGCAGCTTCTGTTGTTAGCATATCTCGATTGATAAATTTATAATTTGATGTGGGATGATTTTATTTTAGCTTATGCTATTAACTGGTTCCCAGGCTCTGCCTGGAAACCGATATCTAGAGGCTCTGCCTCGCAAGCTTTTATGGAAATTTGAGGCAGAGCATTCGGATCTGCGTTACCAGGCAGAGCCTGGTAACGAGTAGACCAGTTAAGATGCTCCGAAATTGATTTTGGTGACTTCACCGGGGACAACATTAACTGTTTGTTGAATTTGACTACCGTCAACTTTCAACTGATAAGTTCCAGGAGAAAGCTCGATCGCCCCAAACCATCCTTTGCCATCGGCGCGCAGTTGACGCACCTTGGCAGCAGCATCGATCGACTGCAATGTCAAGCTGGCACCGTCGCAAGTTTGAGCGCACCGCTGCAAATTTCCGGCGATCGCACCTGTAGTCGGCCGCGACTTCCAAGGCATATCGGGAACGGCTGCTGCTGTCGCCCACACAGGCTGAGTTTCATAGGTTTTGCCCGTCGCAGCATCAACGTATTGACTCGGCACAGAAAGCGCGGTATAAAACAAATCGTTGCTTTGGGGAACGTATTTCCAAGGCTGGCGGGGCAAATCACCGCTACCGCCCGATCGCAGTTCCACATTCGTGTACACGTTGCTGCTAGCGTAGGAATAGAGCACCGTACCTGCGACGTGATTTCCTTTCGCAGACGGCTGTTCGGCGCGACGAATCTGGCCTAGAGTGTCTTCAATGTAGTTGAGGTAATTGCCGGGGCCGATCGCAATTTGGCGGTTGTACTGGTGGTCTTTGGCGTACTCGATCCAGTGGTCATAAGCGACTTTTTGCGATGGTTTGTACTCGCGCTGGTAAGTCATCGGCATCGCCATGTCTACGATCCCTTCTTCCAGCCAAGCGCGCCAATCTTGCAATACTTCTTTGTAAGGCTGCGTTTGATACCACCCTGCATCGTTTTTCGGGCCGTCTCCCCAGGCGATCGTGGCGGCGGTAATTTTAACACGCGGTTTAATCGCAAGGCTTTCTACATAAAGCTTCCGCACTAAATTTGTCACCTGATCGCGCCGCCACTGCATCCACGCGGGATCACTGGGTGCGGGTTTGCCCGATCGACCTGTTTGCTGATTGAAACGGGCGATCGCAGTCGGATTGTAGCCCCAAGTCGGCCCGCCGTAGCGCACGTAATCCAACTGTACGCCGTCCACATCGTAGCGCTTGAGCAAGTCCAAATAGACGGAAACAGTATAATCTACCGCGTCTGGATGGCCGGGATCGAGGAAACCGGGTGATTCCCCCCCGTAAGTCAGCATTGCCCAATTGTCGCGGCCCGGGGCCGAAGGCCCGTGTTGTTGCCAAACGTGACCGGCGGGAAGTTTGCTGCCCGAAACCACTGGCAGCGTCACCATCCAAGCGTATACTTCAATGCCTGCGGCGTGGGCTTTGTCAATCACATCTTGCAGTGGATCGAAACCCGCCGGAACGTTGGGATCGAGGGTGCGGGGTTCGATCGCACTTGTGTAAAAAGCATCGCCACGGCGGCGGACTTGGGCGACGATCGCGTTGGCATTTGCCCGCTGCGCGTCTGCGATCAATTTTGTGACTTCTTGAGGGGTTTTGAAGCCGGGGTTGAAAGCGTCCACCCAGAAGGCGCGAAATTCGGCGGTTTGGGTTTGTGGGGGCATAGTTGCGATTGCCCCGGATGGGAAGTTGGAGAACCAACCAGGAGTCAGCAGAAAACTAATTGTTAAGCCAATCAGGAACAAGCTTGACAAAAAGAATGTTTTGGTATTTCGCATCAGAATTGTGTGAGAGAGCGTTTAACAGTCCTTTACGGACTTTTGGTTTGAGCGTCCGCTTGACATTTTCGCACAATGGTACATTAAGTGGGCAGATCGGTAAATAGTTGAGTAATACCGCTGGGAGAGTCGAGAATGAGATTAAAATTGACCTCGCCAAAATGGGCGATATTTTCCGATATTTCAATATAGCGGTTGAGCCAGTAAATTGAATCCGCTACACCACTTAACATAGTTTTACAGGCTAAATACGGTTTTAATGATTTTCATTTTGGCTGTATCAATGCCGCATTCAAGTTTGGAAATTGGAGTTAGGCTTTTCCATTTGCCTTTATTCGCGTTGAAAATAGCATCTGCTGTTTTTTCGGCATCAATATTTTCAAAGCCTCCTATTTTATTAGTGGATAAGTAATTGAGGCGATCGAAAATTTCATCTCTTGATGCACGTTTCACACTAACTGCTTCAGGCGGTGGCGGAGGTGGCGCGAGTGGAGCAGGCGGCGAGAGATAGAATACTTTTGCTAAAGCATCTAACTTTTTACCCTTAGTAATGGAACATTTTAAGCTGGTAACAGGGTTAAAGTTTGACCAGGTTTCTCGATTGGCTGCTGAAATGCGATTAGTCGCTACAATGACATCCAATCCCTTCAATGCACTTCCGGGTTCTGCAGCCAAATATCTAAGTGCAGCAAGAATAGTATCTCTTGATGCTGTGCTAAGGTTAACTTTGGGTATTACTTCCCTTGCCAAAATTTTAGCTTGCTCAATGTTTTTAGATTCGGCTTCAATGATTATGCACCAGACTCGCTCTAGTTCAGCTTGTTGAGCGACTGCATAAATAAAGGAATTGCTGACTACTTGATATTGATAATCACCTGTTTCTTGAACAATCACAGGAATCCAATTGTGTCCGCCAGCTTGCAGAACTGCCTCGGCTGCAGCGGTGATGATAAACTCAGATTCAGAGCATGGTTCCCCAGGTTCAATATCAGCTAATGGCAGGTGCATCAGCTTACCGATGTCATCATACTTACTCATTTTAAGAAATACTCCTTAATTAGACCAGAATAGTGCTCTAAAGCGATATTGTTGAGAAATACAGCGGGAATGTGAGAGAAGGCAGCGTTAGCAATAGTAGCATAACTGGGAATACTGCAAATAGTTTTAATTTCTTTTCCAGTTGTAGATTTAGGCCAATAATACGGTTGCAAATCCAAGCCATCTTTTTTAGCTCGCTCGATTATTTTTTCAATTTCCTGATTGGCTGTCTGAAGGGCAGGATCTGTAATCTTCTCTCCATTGAAAAAGATTGGTAGGGCAATTGGCCCACCATCTCCTCTTACTTGTTTAATTTCAGGAATAAACTGCGTAATCACTCTAGCTGCATTGTGTAGTGATGCTAATCCATTATGCTTCGTAGGGATGAGAACAACATCAGAGGCATAAAGACTGCTCTGGCTAAAAAATAACCATTGGGTAGGGCAATCAATCAATATGTAATCATATTGAAAAACAAAAGGTTTAAGGATATCTCGCAATCTTTTTGCACCTTTTTGAATTTTTGATTCAGCTAGACGCTGATCTGTAAACTCTTCCATGTCATCACTTGAGGGAATCACGTCAAAAAAATGTATAATTTTTCCTCGCTTGTCTTTGTGATTAAAAGGAACAACAGTTTTGGTGACATCTGCTTTTGTATCAGTCAGACAGTCAGATAAAGTAATATTTCCTACGTCTAGCCCAAGATTTCTAGTTAAATCTCTTTGTGAATCAAAATCAACGACGAGAACATTCTTTTTATGTTTTCGCAAAATTGCTGCTAAATTGAGCGTTGTTGTCGTTTTGCCCACTCCTCCTTTATTGTTATAGATACAAACCGTCAATGCTTTGGGCGGGTTGTCAATCAAAGATTTGATATGTTGGACAATAGCACTAATATTACCTTTATTAATCAGAGTGCAAGCAGTTGCAGGAATTACAACTTTCCCATGCCTACGAAATAACTGGATATGAATGCCATTAGTAATAATGCCCCATTGAGCCCTTTCGCAGTTAGGAGATAGCAGATATTTTTTAATCTGTTCCCTAGTAGTGTTATATTTGGGAGTACCTTCTGCCAAGTTAATTCTAGCCCCGGTCGCTATTGCCCGTCCCTTGCCTTCAACAAGTAAGTAGGGATCGACACCAGAAAACAAAAACTTATCAGTTCCAATATTTTTACGAGCCGCGAAATCTACTGTATCAGCACTTCGACCTGTTGGAAACTGCGGAAACTGCATTTCATTTTTAGTGAATCCAAGTGCTTCTATGAGAACCGACACAAATTGAGAGTTGACGATGGCTTCACTAGCATTGTCGGGAATACCATCTAAAACTTTATTCCAGTTGATAGTTGTCATCATTTACAGCTAGATACTTAAGTAAAATCATAACGCTTGGTTTGAGTTTGTGTCATCGTTAGCTACCTCCAGATCTAGCTATATGAACAGTCAACATACTTTTGGATAAGTTATATATTTTCTAGTGCGCTTGACATTTTCGCACATCGGTGAAATTTTGGGCGAAAATAAACTGAACTGGCGATCCTCTTCGAGGGTTTCGCTAACGCACTTTTTGAACAAATGATAGTACCGCACTTTCAAACGCTAGCCCTTCCGGGTAACAGCTACTCAACTGCAAGCAATTTACTCGATCGAGTAGATGGCTGGCGCCAAGAAGCAACCCGAAAGTTGCAGCAAAGCCAGAGAGGAGAAAAGGGACAATTTTTAACACCTTCCTCAGTCGCAAGTTTGATGGCGGGAATGTTTGAATTTAACTGTCCCGATATATCGCTTTTAGATGCCGGGGCTGGTATTGGTTCCCTGTTAGCAGCCGTTGTTTGCGAGCTTTGCCAGCGCCCAAACAAACCGCACAGCCTGCACGTTACAGCTTATGAAATTGACCTTGTTTTGATAGAATACCTCAAGCAAACTTTAGAATTGTGCAGTATTGAATGTCAGCGCTTCGGGATATCTTTTACCTGTGAGATTCGCGAAATAGATTTTATTCAAGATAGCGCCGATATATTGCAGCCCAATCTATTTACACAACCAGTAAAACGGGAATTTACCCATGCAATTATCAATCCTCCCTATGCCAAGATAGACGCTAAATCCCAAGCCCGCACCTTGCTGCGTTCTATAGGACTAGAAACCAGCAATCTCTACGCTGGCTTCACAGTTGCTGCTGCTCACCTGCTCAAACTAAACGGTGAATTAGTGTCGATTACTCCCCGCAGCTTTTGCAACGGTTTATACTTTAGAGATTTCCGCAAAGTATTCCTTCAAATGATGGCTTTACGCCAACTACACATCTTTGAATCCCGACAGTTGCCATTTCGCGATGATGCGGTGCTGCAAGAAACTATTATTGTGCGAGCCACCAAACAAATAGAACAGCCAGAGACTGTACTAATTACCTCAAGCAGCAGCGCGGGCGACGACCTGGTTTTGTCTCACCAACTGCCCTATACCGCCCTAATTAATCCCCAAGACTCCGAGCAATTTATTCGGATTTTACCGGATTCTGTCAGCCAGAAAGTAGTCGAGCAAATGGCTCAATTTACTTGCACCCTAGAGGGATTATGCTTAACAGTTTCTACCGGAAAAGTTGTAGATTTTCGTGTTCGCTCTGACTTGCGGCTAAAACCTGAGAACGGTACAGTCCCGCTGATTTATCCCGCACACTTCTCGGCTGGCGGTGTTGAATATCCCACAGCAACGAGAAAGCATCAAGCTTTAGCTGTCACGGAAAAAACTGCTGCACTCCTCGTACCTAACGAACATTATGTTTTGAGCAAGCGCTTCTCCTCAAAGGAAGAGAAAAAGCGAATTGTTGCAGTTGTCTGGGATGCCAATAAAATTAATAGTTCTAGCGTGGGTTTTGAGAACCATTTGAATTACTTTCACCAACAGGGACGCGGATTAGACCTCACCCTGGCGCGGGGATTGGCCGTTTATTTAAATTCGAGTTTGGTAGATGCGTTTTTCCGACTGTTCAACGGACACACTCAAGTTAATGCTACGGATTTACGGAATTTGAAGTATCCTAATCTAGAGCAATTACTTTTACTTGGCGCTCAAATAACAGAAATATTTCCTACACAGCGGGAGATTGATAAACTTGTCGAGAGACAACTGCTTAACGCGACAAATCCGTTAGAAAATAGCCCAATGACAATCAAGAACCGTATTGATGAATCTCTAGAAATACTTGCAGCGTTGGGTTTTCCCAAAGGTCAGCTTAACGAACGTTCCGCCTTAACTCTTCTGGCTTTGCTTGACCTCAAGCCAAAGGATGCTTGGGAATTGGCAAAATCTCCACTTCGGGGAATCACACCAATTATGGAATTTATGGATCAGGAGTACAGTAAAAAATATGCACCAA
Source organism: Microcoleus sp. Pol10D4 (assembly GCF_036701555.1). Taxonomy (NCBI): domain Bacteria; kingdom Bacillati; phylum Cyanobacteriota; class Cyanophyceae; order Oscillatoriales; family Microcoleaceae; genus Microcoleus; species Microcoleus sp. Pol10D4. The sequence goes on along the minus strand of NZ_JAUBRA010000002.1, from coordinate 194,863 downwards.
ATACGCGGGAAACTGTGCGTCGCCAGACGGTGCATCAGTTTCTAGATGCAGGTTTAATTGTTGTTAATCCTGACAGTCCCGAACGTCCGGTGAATAGTCCAAAAACTGCATATCAGATAGAAGAAACAGCTTTGGAATTGCTGCGAACTTATGACACTTCTGACTGGGAAAAGAATGTTCGCGCTTACCTCGTTCATTTTAACGGAGAAAAATTATTGCAGGCTAATTCAAAAAATAAAAATAGTTTTGAGTATGAATGATGCTAAAATGCACTATTTATATGGCAGCCGCTGGCATCGGAATGGCATATACTGTGAGGCCAGGGGTTGAATTGACCGGAATTGTCGATCGCACTCAGTAAATCAAATAAGTAACTAGGTAAAATATCTCTGCAATGGAAAAAAAGCATAACGCTGGATTGTGGGTATCAGTATTATACTTCGCTCAAGGTCTCCCTTACACCGTCGTTAATTTAATGTCGGTGATTTTTTTGAAAGGTATGGGAACCAGCAACGAACTCATCGGCTTGACAAGTCTTTTGTCTTTTCCTTGGGTTTTAAAAGGTTTGTGGGGGCCCGTTGTTGATTTGTATTCCACGAAACGCAAATGGATTTTAACAACCGAAATCATTTGTGCTTTCCTGTTTGCTTTCCTAGCTTTTGGCGTATTAACGCCGGCACCGATTATTATATCGCTTGTTATCTTTACCGCGATCGCCTTTGTGTCAGCTACTCACGACATCGCCATTGACGGATTTTATTTAAACACTCTAAATAAAGACCAACAAGCACTATTTGTCGGGGTTCGCAACACGGCTTATAGAGGTGCTGTCATTGCCGGTAGCGGTTTATTGGTATTCTTAGCGGGGAAACTGGCAGAACAGCATTTAGTCACCGGAAATACAGGCGACACCAAAATATATCAAAACATTCCACTGTCATTTTTAGGTTCGGATTTTAGCGTGTCTGCGCTTAACTACGGATGGGCGACAGCCTTTGGCATTTGTGCGATTATGTTTGTGCTGATATATCTCTTTCAGCGCTGGTATCTTCCCTATCCTAGAAATTACGCTCTGGAATCCAGCGCCCCCCAACGAACAACCAGCTTTATCGAAGCATTCAAAACCTATTTTCAGCAAGATAAAATAGGTTGGATTGTGGCTTACGTCTTGATTTTTCGCTTGGGCGATGCCTTGACGTTTAAAATGGCTCCTCCCTTTTTAATGGATGAAGTTGAGAAAGGAGGATTAGCAGTTTCTACGTCGGATATGGGCTTATTATCCGGTACTTTAGGAGTAATGTTTCTGTTAATAGGAGGTTTGCTGGGCGGCTATTTGATTGCTAAACAAGGATTGAAAAAATGGATGTGGCCGACGGCAATTCTGCAAAATTCGACTAACGTGCTGTATTGGCTGTTGGCAATAAATCAACCGGGGATTGAATGGGCTTATGCTGTAAATTCGATCGAGCAATTTACTTACGGACTTGGCGTAGCTGCCTATACAGTGTTCTTGATGCGGACTGTCCGCCCTGAATACGAAGCATCTCACTATGCAATTACAACGGCTTTTATGGCCGCAGGAGTGCTGATTCCGGGTGTTTTTAGCGGCTACTTGCAGGCGAGTCTCGGCTATCAAAATTATTTTTTGATGAGCGCGCTGGCTGTGATTCCCGGTATGCTAACCATTTTCTTTCTGCCCCTAGACGATGAGAAAAAATTGGCATCCATGCCCAGGCCTGGACTGGACGATTTCGATTAATATCAAGTCCCATCGCTATAATTATCAGAGCCGGGTGGGGCGGGTTTACCAGTGTCTCCACTACTTTTTCGAGATTGCGGTGAACCCGCCCCTGCAGGAATATTTATGTTTTTAATCAGGGAATGAGTATAAATTCTGTGTGCTTGCGTTCATAAGATAAAATAAGGACACAACATTGTTGTGTCCCTACCGAATATCTGTATTGCCAGCCGCGAACTAAATCGCAATAAAATCACTAGCTGTTAGCGGACTACTTGGAATGCCCGGAATACTGGCAAGAACTTCGCCATTACGGGCCAGTTCAATCGTCGTTATAAAATCGCCTGCAGTAACTCTCACTTGGTTGAAGGTCAAACCTCCGCTCAAACCGATTAAATCTTGACCCTTTTGAAAGTCTACAAGTGTATCTGTACCGGCACCTGCTCCTAACACCAATACGTCGCGTCCAGCGCCACCAATTAAGAGATCCGCACCCATTGCGCCAATGAGTGTATCGTCTCCTTCTCCACCGCTCAAATTGTCATCCCCTTTGCCGCCTAATAGCAAGTCGTTGCCGCTTCCACCGCTGATAATATCGTTGCCTTTGTTGCCGCTGAGAGTGTCACTTCCCCCATTGCCAGTGATAATATCGTCCTCTGCAAAACCTGATGCTGTATTGTTGCCATCGTCGCCTACTAAATTATTAATTTGGGATGGAGCAAGAGCAGTTTGCATTGCCACAACGTTTGCTAAAAAGGAGCTTCCCGGAGCAGTTCTTAATTGCTCTAAACTGCTGCGCGATTCCAGCGATGTTCCCAAGGCAGGCAGTGCAAAGTCTAAGCCAGCTAACAGTTCTAAATAATCTGAATCTGTGAAAGTGAAATCAGGGCGGTTCAACTGGTCTACAGAGATTTCGGTCTGAGTCAAGCCGGGAGGAGGAGAACTTAACAAACCGCCTTGGGTGTGCTTTTCCAAGACAAGTAGCGGGTTGATAAGCGGGTTAGTAAATGTTTGAAGAACTACTTTTCCGGGGAGAAAAGCTTCTCCTCCCAAACTAACAAAATCGCCCTCAACTATGTAGTGAGTTACATTTTTTCCTGGACCGACTTTCTGCTTGAATGTATTGACTGTACTCTGAGCAACTCCCGGAGAATTGAAGGTGACAACATCTCCGATAGTAGATGTAAATTCGGTGGCGGCTAGTTGGGTTATGGCGCCCCCCAAGCTGTGTCCGAGAAGGTCTGGTGACAAGCGGCTGGGGTTTTTGGCTGTATCTTGACTGATTTCTGTCAACCAATTTCCTAATGCTTGTTTGTTGGATTCAAATTGGTTGAAACCGGTGCCGCGCGGGTCTGCGTTGGCAATATCGTCTACGGGCGAGTCAGTGCCACGAAATACCAAAACGGGCGGTTTGTCTGGAGTGGTGGAAATTAAGCCGATCGCGTGAAATCCAGTTCCGGGATCGTCAAAAGTGCGATCGATTTGGTAGCCCGCAGCGCTCAAACCCGTTTGAACTAAAGTTTGAGACTGGGGGTTGTTATCTATGTAAACAATTTGCTTGGCTATAGTTTCGTAAGCGGCGGGGGAGGAAGGCATATTTTTTTATTTCCTGTCGTTTGATGGGGAATTAGTTTTTAAGCTACTTAACTCAGTTTACTATAAACTTAGTTTATTGACCATATTAATTGGTCATTTTTAGTGGCTTTTTAAGGAAAAATTGAGGAAAAATTTTTTATACAAAAAAATAATCTCGCTACAAAACCAATGCCTGTTTCGCGCCACCAAAAATACCAATTTTTTTCGCCCTAAAGCTATACAAAATCTACCCGAGTAATATCGCTGGCAACTACGCCTCTGAGAGTTGCAAGAATTTCCCCAGTAATCGGGATACTAATTAAAGCTCCGTCAACACCTTGGGTTACTGTAACTTGAGGAAAAGTTAGACCCCGCGACAGTGTAATTAAATCTTCACCATCTTGAAAATCTAAAATCACATCGGCTCCGCCACCTGATTCCAATACAAAGCGATCGCGCCCCGCGCCGCCAATTAAAAAATCGTTGCCAAACTCGCCGGAAACCAAATCGTTTCCGTCGCCACCCTCGAAATAATCGTTATCTCTGCCGCCGTACAAGAAATCGTCGCCATCACCACCGATGATGCTGTCATTACCTCGATTGCCTCTGAGAGTATCGTTACCGCCGTTGCCGATAACTGTATCCTCTCCAGGGCCCCCCGTAGCAGTATTGTTGCGAGCGTCCCCTAATAAATAATTCGGTTGTAAGGGAGCTAAACCGTATTGCATTTCTCTGATCAACTGCACAAAAGAAAATTCTGGTGCTGTTCTCACACTCTCTGCACCGCCTCTGCTTCTGATTGCTACTGACACATTGGGCAGGGCGAAATTCATCGCAGCGATAAACTCGTTAAAATCTGAATCGTTGTTATAAGTAAATTCGGGACTGTTTAATTGTTCTACGGAAATTTGCCTCTGCAAAAAACCCACGGGCGGCGTAGTTAACAAATTTTCAGTTCGATGTTTTGCCAAAACAGTTAAGGGATTAATACTCGGATCTGTAAAACTTTGGATAAATACTTTACCTGGGATAAATGCTTCCCCAAACAAGCTGACGAAATCTCCGCTGACAATGTAGTGAGTGACATTTTTGTTGCCTGCCCTGCTGAGATTTCTCCGAAAAGTGTTGAATGTACTCGCTGATACTCCCGGAGAGTTGAAAGTAAAGATATCGCCGGTCAGAGTTGTGTATTCGGTTGCTACAATTTGAGCGACTGCTCCGCCCCAACTGTGTCCGATGACATCGGGCAATAATTTGTTGGGGTTTTTACCAGTATTTTGACCGATTTCTGTGAGCCAATTTTGGATATTATCTTTGTTCTTTTCAAATTCAGGTAAACCAATGTCTCGCGAGTCGGAAAAGATAGCGTCGCCGTCGATGAAGTCTGTACCTTTAAATACGAGGGCGGGCGGGTTTTCGGGATTGGATGAACCGAACCCGATCGCATAAAAGTTTGTTTCTGGGTCGTCGAATATGCGATCGATATAGTAGCCATTAGTATCCAGGAAACTCGAAACTTCATTTTGCTCGCTCGGCTTTTGATTCAAAAAAACAATTGATTTAGCCAGAGCTTCATAAACAGCAGGCGAGGCAGCCATAATATTATATATTGTGTTTGTTGGTATTTGCGATCGCTCAGGCTTGAGCTAAGTGTCCAATCAACCATTATAGCTGACAAGATTTCTATGGTACACTTGATAATATCAACTCAATAATCAAGTTTTTGCGGTTATGGCAATCATTCGTCAATACATTGCTCCATTAATAGCGATATTAGTATTTTTCCTGGCTCTAGTAGCAGTCAGCGCTCGCATCTTTTTGCCGGCTGACATGGCTGCCCCGGCACCGATTGAGGAAGCGATCCCCCAAAAGCAAGCGGCAGTAGTGAATCCAATTTTCTTGGGGCTAAATTATTCCGCTTTCGGTGTCCGGTGATCTGATGTCTGCTCAACTGATACCGGGTTACTGGCTGCGATCAGGATCGGGACTCGATCGAGCAAAACTGGTAAAGTTTATGCACCGGACATACCGAGAGCTTTACCCGGATGGGGAATTGGGACATTTGGCTCAAACTGTCGAGCAGTATTTTTCTAACCAGACGCCGGTTTGGTGGGTAGAGTGCCAGAAAAACAGCCAAGAAGAGGCAGAAATTTTGCCCGTGCTTCCCTCGCAGTATCTCAACCCCCAATCTCAGGCGCAAAATCTCCAATCGGTTGTCGGATGTTTGTGGTTGGGAAATGCGATCGACCAAACCACCGGAGAACGCTACGCTCACATTTTTTTGCTGTACGTAGCACCGGAACATCGCCGTCTAGGAGTCGGTGCAGCTTTAGTTATTCATGCTGAAAATTGGGCGCGGGAAAGAGGTGATCGCCAAATTGGTTTGCAAGTATTTCTGAGCAATCAGCCTGCGGTGAATCTCTATCAAAAATTAGGCTATCAAACTCATTCCCTCTCGATGCTCAAATCCCTTTGAAATATAAATTCTACTGGTTTGGAATCAGGGCTAAAGTCCTGATTCATCCCAATTATGAGGACTGAAGTGCTCACTACCAACTTAAGTAACAGCAGAGATATTCGTTTGTAGTAAGGATTTTAGTCCTGATTCATCCAAATTATGAGGACTGAAGTCCTCACTACAAACTTAGGTGACAGCAATTATGAGGACTGAAGTCCTCGCTACCAACTTAGGTGACAGCAGAGGTATTTGTTTGTAGTAAGGTACTGCGCGTGCACCCTACAATTATTGACTGCTGAGTGCTGACTGCTGACTGAGTTGCTTAGGAGCATCCTCTGTGCGGTAAAGTTTTTTTATGAACAATAACGACTACTCCAACGCCCTTGATACTGACACGGAACTGGAAAGCCCTTTGGAGCAAATTTATGACTCCGAACCCCCGCTGCCAGATCCAGAGGAAATGCTGCCTTTGCTGGAATCCCCGGAACCTCAGCACCGGATGATTGCGGCGCGGGCTTTTTGCGAACTGCAGGACGATCGAGCAATTTCGCATTTAATTAATTTATTGAGAGACGGTTGCCCCTTGGTGCGGGTGAGCGCGGCTTATGCGTTGGGGCGAAATCCGAGTCCCGATGCTGTGGAACCGCTGATTCTTCAGCTTAACTGCGACTGGAACGGTTACGTTCGCAAAGGGGTAGTTTGGGCCCTGGGAAATTGCAGGGATCACCGCGCTTTGCCATCTTTAATTGATGCTCTGAGAACAGATATTTCGGCGGTGCGTTTGTGGGCGGCGAGTTCTCTGGGTCAAATGGCAAAAGTTGGTTACTATGTGGTGATTGCGGCGATTCCGCCGTTGATTGAAGCGCTGCGGGGAGATGCTGTGTCTGCTGTGCGAAGTAATTCCGCTTGGGCGATCGGGCAACTGGCCCGCGAATTGCCGAATAATATAGTGTACGCTGGGGCGATCGACGGTTTGATTGAAGCTTTAGAAGAAGATGAAGACATGGGCGTGCGGGAAGATGCTAAATCTTCGCTCTTGCGAGTTGGCGACCCGCGCGGATTGCAGATAATTGAAGATTTAGAAATGGAAGGACTTTTATGATTTAAACGCCCCCATTACCAATTACCCACTATTAATTATGCCTTTCATCAGTGCTAAAACAGATTTTGGTTTCAAAAAAATCTTTGGTTCCCCCCAGAGCAAGGAAATTTTGATTAGCTTCCTCAATGCGATGCTCTATGACGCACAGCCAACCATTGAAGACTTAGAAATTATTGACCCTTACGCCGCGCCGAGCGTTACTGGATTAAAAGACACTTACCTGGATGTTAAAGCCAAAATTACAGGCAACAAAACTGTAATTATTGAAATGCAGGTAATAAATGTAGAAGCTTTTACTAAACGGGTAGTGTACAATGCCGCCAAAACCTACGCAACTCAACTCAGACCCAGGGAAGGATACTCTAAATTAAATCCTCTGATTGCTTTAACAATTACAGATTTTATTCTGTTTGAAAATACAGAAAAATTTCTCACCCATTTTGTATTTAAAGAACTCGAAGAAAACTTCGAGTATTATAACAGAGAAATCGAATTAGTGTTTGTCGAACTTCCCAAGTTTAACAAAGAACTAGAACAAGTCGAAAACCTAATTCAAAGCTGGATTTATTTTATCAAAAATGCTCCCCTCTTCGATGAAATGCCTGAAAAATTTGCATCGATTCCCGAAATTAAAACAGCTTTTTCCATCGCCAGCCGAACTAATTTAACCCTTAAGGAATTAGAGGAAGTGGAAAAGCGGGAAATGTTTTTTGAAGACCAGCGCGGTGCTATTATTAAAAGTCGCAAAGAAGGCATAATTGAGGGGCAAATAGCATTAATCCTGCATCTACTCGTGCGGCGCACTGGTGAAATTGCGCCGGAAATTCAAGCTCGCATCCAACAGTTATCTCTCGAACAATTAGAGGATTTAGGAGAAATCTTGTTAGATTTTACCAGTCAAGAGGATTTGATAGCTTGGCTGGAATCCGTGTCAGGATGAATTTATAAATTTTGCAGTCCTGATACTAAATCCGGCTTTAATACCCCCTTCATTCTTGATTCGCCGCAGGCGGACTGTGTTTGTGTAATAGCGGTTTCAACCGCCGAGTTTCTAATCTAATAAGTCGGGTTCCCGACGCACTATCATGTCATAAAGCGGTTGAAAGCTAAACCATCCCATGCGGTGAGACCCTACTTGCTGCTGTGTTAAACGCGCACATTCTGGCTTGATGAGAATGGGTTTTCCTGCTGCTTCGGCCATTAACTGCGCTTGACAAGAACGTTCCATTGCAATAAACCACCAAGCCGCTTCATCTACTGTTTGACCTACTGTTAACAGTCCGTGATTTTGTAAAATAATAGCTTTTTTCTCACCTAAAGTTTTGGCTATGCGTTTAGCTTCTTCGATTTCCAAAACAACTCCGGTGTAATCGTCAAATAAACTTTGGTCTTCATAAAAAGAACAAGCATCTTGAGTCAGCGGGTCAAGCAGACGACCCAAACTCGACCAACTTTTGCCGTAGGGAGAATGAGCGTGGGCTGCTGCGATTACGTCGGGGCGGGCGCTGTGTACTTGGGAATGAATGGCAAATGCTGCTTCGTTTACGGGTTTATTTCCTTCAACAACTTCGCCTTTGTGGTTGACTAAAATTAGATCGCTGACTCGAATTAAACTAAAGTGCATTCCAAAAGAATTGACCCAGAAATGGTCGAGGTGTTCGGGGTCGCGGACGGTGATGTGTCCGGCAATTCCTTCGCTGAATCCGAAGCGGGCAAATAATCGGAATGCCGCAGCTAAACGTTGTTTGCGGTGGCGGCGTTCTTCTTCAATTGAGTTGAATGTTGGGGGTTGAATGGTGACTTTGGGGATTTTTATTGCAACCATAGATTTGGGAATTGGGCATTGGGAATTGGGCATTGGGCATTGTTGACTGTTGACTGTTAAATGTTAAACGTTAACTAATGACTACTGACTAATGACTACTGACTAATGACTACTGACTTTATCTTCACTCAGGCGCAAACCTGCGATGTTTTTGCAGTCGAAAGTGGCGTTATTGCCGGGGTGGCGCTCGATTAATTCGATAATTTGTCCGGCGGGGTTTTGCAGAAACCACTGGGTTAATGAGCCGTAGTCTAGAGGACGCTCTGATAGCGGTTTAAAGTTTTTATTTTGCCATATTTTAGCAGCATTCTGCACGTTGTCGACTCGAAGCGCAACGTGGTGAACTGCTTCTAATCCTCTTTCTTGCTGAAAGCGGTTTTTTTGGTCGCCGGCTGCGTGGGGCGCATCTAATACTACTAAGCCGCCCGCTGGCATTAATAAGGTCATTAAATGCAGCCACAAATCGGAGGGAACATTAATGTTTTCCGCACAAAAGTTGATCGGGAATAAGTCTGGGCCTTCGACTGTTTTGGCACCGAAGGGGTAAAAAGATGCGGCGTATTTTTCGAGTTCGGTGCGGCTAGGAAATGTGATGACAAAGTGGTCGATCGCAACTTGTTCGTCGTACAGGTGTGTTTCAAACGTCCAGGTTGTTAAAAATTCGGGAGTGATAAATTTGGGGCTGAGTTCCAGCAAGCCATTTTTTTCGATGAAAGGTGAGTCAAGATGGCTGTCAAGGTTGCGATCGAACTTTAGGGTTTTTAGATTCAAGTTTTTCATGTATCTCACCCGATGTTGAAGGACGCAAAACTGCGAATTGTGTCTACAAGCTGAAGTGGACACACATTTGGTGCGCCTTAATTCAAAAATAACACAAAACTTAATATTGGCAAGCCGATCGCCCGATCGCAACTCCCAAACCTTTACAGAACAAATATTCCCCAATCTAAAATCTAAAATCGTATCATTTGCCGATCGCGATCCCGGCCAACCACGCTGTAGTCCAGGCACTTTGGAAGTTGAAACCGCCCGTCACGCCGTCGATATCCAAGATTTCGCCCGCAAAGAAAAGTCCGGGACAGCGGCGGCTTTCCATTGTTTTAAAATCGACTTCTTTGAGGTTGACACCGCCGCAGGTGACAAACTCTTCTTTAAATGCGCCTTTTCCCGCAATCTGATATTCGCCTTGAACGAGTTCTTGCAGGAGGCGATCGAGGGTTTTGTTAGATAAGTCAGCCCAGCGTTTTTGCTCATCAATGCCGATCGAACTTGTCAAGCGTTCCCAGAGGCGGCGCGGCACCGGAAACGGACAACTAGAAACAATCAATCGGTGCGACAACTGCGACTTAACCGCTAGCAGTTGCTGCCGCAAAACTTCCGCATTGTACTGGGGAAGCCAATTAATCAGCACAGAAGTCTTATAATGGCGATCGTGCAAAAATCTCGCACCCCAAGCCGAAAGTTTGAGTACAGCAGGCCCGCTTAAACCCCAGTGAGTAATTAGCAAAGGCCCGCTTTGTTCTAATTTAGCTCCTGACAATTTCACCTTAGCATTAGGAACAGAAATTCCGGCTAAATCTTTGATTCGGGTGTCGGAAATATTAAAAGTAAATAGAGAAGGAACGGGCAGTTCTACAGTATTACCTAACTCTTTTGCCCACTTATAACCCGACGGATTGCTGCCTGTAGCGAGCAGAATGCGATCGCACTTAAAACTCTCCCCCGACTTCAACTCAATTTCAAACCTAGGGCCGGTGTCCCCCTCTTCGCCCTCTGCGGTGTTGCCCGTTAATTTCTTTACTGAAACTACTGCATCGCCGGTGCGAATTTTTACGCCTGCATCCTCAGCAGCCCGGATCAAACAGTTAACAATTGTCGCCGAATCGTCTGTAATCGGAAACATTCGCCCGTCTTCTTCTGTTTTCAATTTCACACCGTGACCTGCAAACCATTCTACAGTATCGCGGGGTTGAAATCGAGTAAAAGCACCGCGCAGAGCTTTCCCTCCTCTGGGGTAATTCTGCACTAAAACACCGGGGTCAAAACAAGCGTGAGTGACGTTGCAGCGCCCGCCGCCAGAGATGCGAACTTTTGCCAGGAGTTGCCGGCCAGCTTCTAGTAAAGTGACGCGGGCCTGCGGGTAGGTTTTGGCACAGGTAATTGCACTAAAAAAACCAGCAGCACCGCCACCGATAACTGTAATTTTGAGCATTCGATCGGACAAATTTTTTCTCGCTTATTCTGGTTCAAAATCGGATTTTGCCGCCCCGCAAGTGGGACAAACCCAATCGTCGGGGATATCTTCAAAGGCAGTACCGGGATCTATGCCTCCGTCGGGGTCGCCTACTTCTGGATCGTAGACGTAATTGCAAACTGTACAAACGTATTTTTGCATTTGCTTAACTCAATTTTATATTGTAAGCTTTTAGATTGTACTGGACAACGCAACCTAGTGCAATACCAATTTCCAAACGTAATGCGACTTTCTGCCATTCCCAAATTATTAAAAATTCAATTTTGCACAATTATAAAATCTAAAATCTAATTAAGCCTTGCACAATTATAAAATCTAAAATCTAAAATCTAAAATCTAAAATCTAAAATCGTTAAAGCCTCTAGAACCGCAGTTCTAGAGGCTGGAGTGTATTTTTTATTAGTTTACTGCGATTGGAAGACTACACTTTCGCTAAAGGCTTAGTCCAAACGCCGTTTTCATCTTCTTCGTACTGCTGGTGAATGGCGTTCCAAGCGGTGTGTTCCGCTTGTATCGAGTCGTTACTTTCGTCAAATGCGGCGTTGTAGGATTCCATAAAGGTTTTTTGAGCAGCTTCCGACAGGTGCGATCGTACTTCTGGAGACAAGTCTGCCGGACTATTGCAGCGACCTTTGACGGCGCGCGGCAGCGTCATTTCGTTAACTGAAACTTCTTCGCCACCTGCACTTTCTAGCAAGAGTTGAAATTCGCCCGATTTATCTGCGGGAACTTCTGCCATCACGAGAAATTCGCCTGCTTCAACGCGGGTTTGATAGATAGTTGCTTTGTCTTCCGGCATTCCCAAAGCGACTAAAGCGGAAACTAGACCCGCACCGGCCGAACCTGCGATCGCGCCGCTAGCTGCACCCAAAAGTACCGCACCCAACGGGCCCGCCGATACTACTGCACCGACAAAGGGAATAAACAGCACGCCGACGCCTGTTAGCAAACCCAAAAAAGAACCGAATAATGAACCAAAAATCGCCCCGCTTCGCAGACCGCCTAATATCACATCTTTTTTAGTAATAAAGCCGGCAATTTTAGTTTTAGATTGAAAGTTTTTTCCCATTACTGAGATGTGGTCGCGGGAAACTCCGCGATCGAGCAACCGCCGAATTACACCGTCTAATTGTTCTTCTTCCTTAAATACGGCTGAAACTGTTCGTTCGGCTAAATATTCCTCGGTCATTGTTCCTCCTTGATGGTTTTTGAATTAGTAGTGCTGGTTTTCAGTATAGGAGGACACCGCAGGGCGATCGCATCGACCGCGAGATAGAGGTCGATCCACTGTGGCTAGATTGAGTCTATATCAAAGGAGTTAAACCATTAAGTATTCGGCAATCACTAAAGTTTGTTTCATATTTTTATTCATCTCTTATATAAGTTCCAAGATACTCCAGTTGGTCGATCATTTCCTCCGCTGACTTAGCAGCAATCAAATTCAAAAGTCCCCGCAACTGTGCACCGAGTACCGCTGCTGTTGTGCAAGAATGATTCCAGTATGACTTCTCTCTTCTGCAATACAGATATTGTGTAAACGGCTGAAATTTCTCCTATTAAAACTGTAAACGACTCGCCCTTGCTCGGTTGCCCAAATGAGCTGTTCTTCATCTGAAAAACTCAGCCTGTTAGCCTCCGAGGTTGTTATCACATCTACACCCGAATTTCGCATAGCTAAGATTAGAGCTTGTTCGTGAATATCCTCATCAAGATATGAACGAATCTTACTCACGATAGCTTACCTGCCATAGAGTCTGCTTCCAAGCGCTCCCACTCAGCATTTTCTGCTGCTATCTCCGCGTCAATTTGCTTTTTGTTCGCATAATAGTAAGCTAAGGCTGCATAAACCTGTGCTAAATTCAAGTGCGTTCTCTTTTGAACAATTACTTCAGGAGTCCATCCCGCATTAAAATCAATAGCAATGTTCTCTACCGTAATTCTAGTTCCTGCAATTCGTGGGCGGCCGCCGCAAGTTCCGGGCGTGTGGACAATTAGCGTTCCTATATCAACGGCAGTTGTCATATTTACCTCGATTGAGTTAACTTTATTCTATTGTAACGCAGCTTCATTTCTACCCGATCGCACTTTCGCAACATTAACCAATGCCATTAGCACCCCTGTTTCCTGTCGTTCATCCCATTCTCAAATCGGCTTTTCCCAGATGTTTGTGGACGGGAGATATCAACAGCCGAGAAATTGCCCTCACATTTGACGACGGGCCGCACCGTCAGCACACACCTCAACTGTTAAAAATTTTAGATAAATACGACATCAAAGCTAGTTTTTTCTGGCTAGGTTTTTGCGTTGACAGGCATCCAGAAACGGCTAAGGAAGTGTACGATCGCGGACACTGGATCGGTCTCCACGGCTATCAGCATATATCGTTTCCCAAACTCAAAACCCACGAACTCAAACAAAGTTTAGAAGACACGCAGAAAGCAATTGCCAAAGCTTGCGATTTAGACCCAAAATTAATCCTGGACGTGCGCCCGCCCAACGGCATTTTTACGCCGCGAACATTAGAGTTATTGCAACAGTGGGAATACCGCCCTGTTATGTGGAGTGTTGTCCCGGAAGATTGGGTGCGGCCGGGGGTGAGGAAAGTTATTAGTCGCATCGTGCAGCAAACGGAAAACGGATCAATTATTGTACTGCACGACGGCTATTGCGGCGGTGAAGATGTGGCAGCTTCTGCGGATAAAATAATTCCATTGCTTTTGTATAAAGGTTACAAATTCGTGACAGTCGATCGACTGTGGGAACAAGTTTCTGCCTGATTGTGTCACTGCAATCCCAAGCGCAGTAATCGCCAAGGTTTGAAATTGCTTTGCAATCCTCGGAATCACTGCGCGGCTGTGAAGGCGCAAGTCATGAGTATGTTAAGAGAAACAGGTTAAAATACCTGGTATTCCATAAAATTTGCTTCGGTTTCGATCGCCAATTTGTAAGTAGAGGAGTCTGTTCTATGATTCGATCGCACAGATGGCAAGCTATCATCGGTTTACTGGTAGCCCTGGGGATAATCATCGGAAATTTAGTGTTTCCGGGTATGAATGTACCCCCGGCATTTGCTCAAGCCAAATTTAAGGATGTTAACGACCATTGGGCGCAAGCTTGCATAGAGGAGTTAGCACAGAAAAAAATCATTAGTGGCTACTACGAAGACGGCACTTTTCGCCCGAATCGCCCCGTCAGCCGTGCTGAGTTTGCGGCGATGGTTCGCATGGCTTTTCCCGATGCCAAAACCGTTCGAGCTCCGATCGAATTTGCAGATATTCCTACAAATTACTGGGGTTTTAAAGCAATTCGAGAAGCTTATCAGACGGGTTTTATGTCCGGTTACAGCGGCAGTATTTTTAACCCGACTTTGAATGTTACCCGCTGGCAGGTTTTGGTAGCTTTAACCAGCGGCTTGAAATATACACCTACGGGCTCGGCGGCTGAGATTTTGGATGCGACTTTTGAAGATGCGCCGGACATTCCCGAACTGGCAAGAAATGCGATCGCCGCTGCCACAGAAAAACAACTTGTGGTGAATTATCCGGCTGTTAAACAGCTAGAACCTACTCGGAATGCTACTCGCGCCGAAGTCGCAAGTTTTTTCTGTCAGGCGATCGCCAAACCCGGCCAAACTGCCTTAATTCCTGGGCAATATATTGCCCAAGTTCCGGCGAATATCGGCCCGCCGAGAACAACAGAAACCTCGGAAGCGGGGAAAGTTCGGGCGGAAGTTTCTTTCGTAAAAGAAGCAGAAAATGCTAAAAATCTCCGCATCAGAATTATCCGCGACGGTAAAAGTTTATTAGAAGAACCAGTGCTAATTCCGACTCGTTCTCTAGTAGATAATCCCGACAAGAAAACCAGCGAAGACATATCAGAAGGACGTTTTTTATCGCTGCGAATCCGTGATTTAGACGGCGACAAGGAACCGGAAGTGCTGGCAGATTTAGTCTCAATCAAAAGCGGCGTCCGCTGCTGCAATTATTCGTTTATTTACCGCTACGACTCGGCAGCTAACAAATACACTCATATCAAGCATTTCTGGGGCAATGTGAGTTACGAAATTGTCGATTTGGGCAAAAATGATATCCCAGAGTTCAAAAGTCAGGACGGCAGATTTTCCGAGGCTTTTACCAATTACGCTGATTCTCGCTTCCCGCTGCAAATTTGGGAGTACCGCCAAGGTAAAATGCAAGATGTTAGCAAACAGTATCCGGTGGAAGTATACACGAATTCTGCTGAGCTTTGGCTGGAATCTAACAAGCGTCTGAGTGAAGATGGGGATGTGAAAGGGGTGTTGGCAGCCTTCATGGCGAACAAGTATGTCATGGGTCAGGAGGCGGAAGGTTGGCAGTTGTTGGAAAGGGTTTATCAAGGACGCGATCGCACTCAATTCTTTGGGAAGTTGCGGGAGTTTTTGGTAAGTACGGGTTATGCTAGTAAGTAGACTTGGAGGTTTTTAACCGCAGATTAAAGCGGATTAACGCTAATAATATCTGTAGGGGCGGGTTTTACGAATAATATCTAATTCCTACTAACAACATTACTAAACCCGCCCCCATACAACAGATAACCCAAGTCAACTATTCATCAAATTTATCCTCACATATTAATTTGTTTAAATAAAGTAAATTACTAACAACTTGTGAACAAATACCAAAAATTGTTGCTTTTTGAAGCGCCAAGCTAAAATAAATATAAAATATCAGACCTTAAATCACTTAAAATGGTATATCCACCTGCACCTTGGAGTCTGCAAGGTTATGCTGTTCAGACTTTACAATTGGTAGATGTGGCACGAGTGCGCCCCTTGGTTCCCTCTGAGTTAGAAATTGTCTCTATATTGCCCGGAAAAACCCTAGGTGGCATTTATATATCCTCCTACGGGTTGGGTTCGGTGATGGAGTACAATGAGTTAATTGTAGTTAGCGCGATCGCCAATTATACAGGAAAATGGGGCGCTTGGATTTCCCATATTTACGTAGACAATCCTAACTCGGTAGCCGGCGGGCGGGAAATTTGGGGACTTCCTAAAGAATTAGCTACATTTAGTTGGGAAGGCAGCGATTCGGTAAAGGCAGCACCGCTAGGCTACCGCGTCACAGTTAGCCAAGGAAACCGTCAACTGTGCAGTCTCAATTACAGCAAGCAAACTTTAGCTTTACCGCTGCCTTTTAGCGGAAATGTTTTTAGCACTGAAAGCAGCAATTTGCTGTTGTTTAAAGGAGTATTACAGTCTCGCATCGGTTTGATTAAAGGCGAATTAGAAGTGGCAGAAGAAAGTCCTTTTGCCAGTTTAAACTTAGGCCAGCCCTTGCTAACTTTTGGCTCCGAAGATATGCGTTTAACAGTCGCTGCGCCGGAAGTTGTGGGAAACAGATCCCTTGAATTCAGTTATTAGCTGTAAAGCGCGGGTATTCGCCGTAAACCTAAAAAAACAGAACAGCCAGAAACCGGGTTTCTTGAAAAAGCCTGGTTTCTGGCGCGGCGTATTAGTTTGAGCGAGTTACTAATCTTTTTGAGGACTTACGCATCAAAAAACGGCTAAAAACCGGGTTTCTTCCTAAATGAGTCGTTACCGCCCCCAATGTTCTCCGAGAAACCGGGTTGTTTTTCGTAAGTCCTATTTTTAAATGCCAGCCCCCGGAGCGGCTTCAGCACCCATTACTAAAACTGTACCGCGAAGGAAATCAATTTGTTGCTGAAAGTCCATGCCCTGAATCTTTCCTAATAAAGCTTTTCCTGCTTCGGGAAGTTGATAGTCGGGAGGCATAGGAATAATAGTTCCTTCGTCCATTCCTACTGCTAGGAAATACCAAAAAGCCAGCTTAGTTTCAGGGCTCATCGAGCCGTACATCCGGCTGATTTCAGTATTGGCTTTTGAGGCAATGTCGCGCATTACTTGTAGTTGTTCTTCGTGGGGCAGCGCTTTGACTTGATCGAACAAACCCTGAGCGATGTCGGAACCGGAAGCACCGGGAGCCGCTGGTGTTATTGACTTGCCCATTTCGGTGTAAACAAACCACAGCAAACCTAATTGGTCGTCTACACTCAAGCTCTGAATATCTGCTTTTCCTTGGTCGTAAGCACCGGTAGTAGTAAATGTCATTCAAGCCTCCAAAATAATATGTATTGCTCAGTTTTCTTATTTGTGAGAAAACTTTTGTTTGCTACTTAAGTTAAACTACCTAATAAATAGTGATGCTAGAATCTTGCTTAAGGCAGATATGATCCCGGACATAAGTTTGGGGAGTAAATTCACCAAAATTGGGAAAATTTGCAACCAAAGGATGAGGAAAATTTGACAAGATTGTTGTTGCCGGAGCTCATGATTAGCATTGTTTAGCCGATCGACGATCGCCTATAATCGCAACATACCTGTATTGAGGTGGCTGTTAAGTCGATCGCAACTGCAAAACGCTTCACCATAGCGGAATATCACCGCCTGACAGAACTGGGGTTCTTTAGTGAGGACGATCGAGTTGAGCTAATCAAGGGTGAACTTGTCAACCGGGCTGCTAAAGGTACCGCTCACTTTGAATTATAAAAAACTTTGATATCATTCCAAAGGAAATAGGCTGGCAAACGGCCAGCCTAGAATCAGGAGAACTTTATTTCAAACTCGTTGAAAATCTAGCTAAACAAACCCGAAATCCCGTTGACTGCTATTGCTCCAGCCAAAGCGGAAACAACCACAGAAGTCAGAGCCGTACCGAACAGCCACCAAGCTGCGGCTGCTGCCGCTTCACGTGCATCTTCTGCTTGCTGCTTGGTCTTTTTCTTGAGTTCTTTGATGCGTTTTTTGGCTTCAGATTGCAGGCGTTCCGAGCGCAATAAAACGCTGTCCCGTGCTCCTTCCATTTGGTCAACAATTCGGTGAGCGTCAGTCTCGGAAATATCGGAACGAGAACTCAGCAGAGCAACTAAAGTATCGCGATCGAACTCACCTAAACGCTCTTTAATCGCGTCAAATCCTGCCTGCGGGTCATCAAACACTTTGCGTAAGTCCCGCTTGATTCCCTCGTAGTTGAGCTCTGGTCGCTCCAGCGAATTGAGGTAATCCCGAATTTTTCCGAAAATACCGTCAATTGTTGACTGGAACTTGTCCTGAACCATTTGAACTTGTTCGACAATTTGGTTGCGGACAGATTCAATTTGGTCGGCAATTCTGTTAGCTTCATCGAACGAGATGTCTTCCCGCTGCGACAACAATGCTACCAGAGTCGATCGATCGAAGTGCTTCAGGCGATCGCCCAAACTTTGCATCCCCATTCCCGGCTCGCTAAACAGCAACTGCAAATCCCGTTTGATGCTTTCAGGATTGAGTTCTTCCTTGTCCGTATTCCGCAAGTAATTTTCCAAACTGCCTTGGAAATCCCGTACACTTTTTTGAGCGCGAGAAGCCAAGCGGCGGGGCGATTTCACGATGCTGCGAATCGAATCTTGCACCCGATCGATCGTCCGATTGATCTGTTCTTCGCTCAAATCTTCCCGCTGCGACAGCAACTTGACTAAAGTTTCGCGATCGACCTGAGAAAGTCTTTCCCGAAGTGCCAAAGTACCCTCTTTGGGATTTTCAAACAATTTAGTCAAATCCCGATTGATGCCTTCTGGATCAAGTTCATCGAGGTTTGTATTCCGCAGGTATTCGCCAATTTTTGCAGTAACTTCCTCGTACTGTTGCTTAGCTCTATCTGCCACTATTTGCGGCGCGTGGATAATGTTGTCGCGCACAGATTCGATCCGGTCGATCGCCTGATTGATCTGTTCTTCGCTAAGGTCTTGGCGCTGTGACAGCAACTGCACCAGCGTATCGCGGTCGAATTGAGATAAGCGTTCTCTCAGCGCTTGGAATCCGGCTTCCGGGTCGTTTAACAGCGTTTGAAACTCGCGCTCGATCGCTTCAGGATTGAGTTCTTCCTTATTAGTATTGCGGAGATATTCTTCTACCTTTTGCCGCAATTCTTGCGCTTTCGACTGCGCTTGCTCTTGCAATTCTTGAGCTTTAGAAATCACCCGATCGCGCGAACTTTCGAGCCGCCCGATTAACTGATCGGCTTCCTCTGGACTGAAATCTTCCCGCTGACCCAGCAACTGCACCAAAGTATCGCGGTTAAACTGCGAAAGGCGATCGCGCAAAGCCTCAAAACCAGCATCCCGATCTTCCAAAAGCGCTTGGAAATCCCGCTCGATACCTTCAGGATTCAATTCCTCCTTGCCGGTCGATCGCAAATAATTCTCAATCCGACTCCGCAAATCTTGAGACTGTTCTTCACCAGCAGCAGCTTGCACAATTTCCAACACTTCTTGTCGGACACCTTCAAGCTGTTCGGCAATTTCCGTCACCTGTTCAGGAGCAAACCCCTCGCGGCGGCCCAGAATCCCTACAAAATAATCGGGATTAAATAGCTCTAACTGGCGCAAGACAGCCCCAGGAGAAGCTTCCGGGTCGTAAATCACATCCCTAAATTCCTGCTTGATTGTCTCCCGGTTGAGATGCCACGGTTGGGCATTCATCAAGTAGTTTTCCACATCAGCCTTAGCTGTATTGAAAGGGAGTGCAGGCACTTTATCGCCCACCTGAGAAGCAAAAGATTTAGCTTTTTGAGTCCCTTGTGCTGTCAGTTGTTGTAACTGGCCAGAGATTTTTTCAACATCCAAATCCGACAAATCAGTCCGCGACAAAACAGTGCCGACAAGAGCTTCGACACCCAACTGCATCGCTCGGTTCATGCCGCCTGAGCCGGATTTTGATTTGTTTTCCCTAATTTCCAGAATTTGAGACAGCTTGGCGTTGAGTTCGTCAGACTTCAACAAATCGGGAGCCGCAAACTTGAGAAAATCAACCAACTCTAAATTCGGGTCTTTATGCTCTTGCTGCTTGCCGAAAGTTTGCTTCCAAACGCCTTCGAGTTGGTCAGCAATGTGATTTATTTCCTCTTGAGAAAAGTCGGTGCGACTCTTAACTAAATCGACAAAAGTCTGGCGGTTAACATTCTTCAGCACGTCGCTTCCCGCAAAAGATTTGATATCTGCATCGCCCAGCAACTTTTCAAATTGACCGCGAATTTCCTTAACATCTAGTTTCGGTAACTGCAAAGAACCCACATAATCTTGCAGTGTTTCGCGAATGCTCTCCGGGTCTACAGCCGAACTCAACTCGCGGCGGACAGCGGCAACAGATGCCTCTACAGTGTTGACCATTTGGTCGCTGGCCATCTTGCCACCGATCGCTGCACCAGCAGTACCCATGACGCCTTGAACGCCTGAAAAAGCAGTTTTTATCAAGGAACCGATCATAGAACCGACGGCGCTAGAACCGAGCCACACCAGCGTTAAAAAGTACGCCGACCAAATGACCACACCAATAATTGCCGCTCCGTCTACGCTGGCAATTGAAGTTAGTTTGACTGCTAGAAAACAAGCCAAAAATAAAGCCAAGTTAACTGTGACTAAAATCCAACCCCCGACTAGACCTTCAGTCTTACGAACTTTAGTCCCCAAACTTTCAGATTCATCATCGTCATCGTCGGGTAAAGCCTCGTCCCAATTTGATATTTTGGCCGCGATCGAGAAATTTGTTAACAGGAATTGGAACCCGAAAGCCATAATGACTCCGGCGATTAATGCAACGAAAAACTGCGGGCTTAAAAACATCAGCCCTCCGATATCGGGGTGGTCAAATGGCACATCTATTTCTACTGGCATTTGGGCAATATTGAATTTGGGACTGTAGAGCGACATTAATAATTCGCTTTCAAACATAATTTACCTCCTAACTTTTTATGCCTAACTCGGCATAGCGAAAATTGTCCCCAACTTTTTTATAGGGGATTTTGTAATCTTTAGATGATGGTTTGTTTTGGTTGGGCTTTATCTTACGGAAGGCCTTATTAGTGAAATTGGGATGAGTAGTAAATCAGTTCTCTAGTGATCTCATCCTTACTACTTATTATGCTTGTGGAAGCTAAAAAATAAATCCGTCTAAAGTCAGAAATCAGTCTTTCTGAGACTGATAGCAGCCGAGTCCGCCAAAAGTTTTAAGTTGGATGTGGGGGCGCTCCCCACCAATTCTCAATAGTAGTAAAGTGTGATGTGCTGCACTCTACATATCGTAGAGTGCGCTACCTAGTTGAGGATTCCGTTTGATTTTTAGGTTCAAAATGCGCTAGTAATTGCGATCATTCGATCTGCACTATCGTTTGCGTGCGATCGATGTTTTCTAAATCTAATTGCAGGCAATTCAACAAACATGATATCGGGTGCGCCCTAGCGTACCCTACGGATTTTTGCCGCAGCATTTACCCTCACAGTTGCGAATGCTGCGAATACATCCGTACTCCTCGAAACGTTGACTGTGTTTGCGAACAGTAGGATAGGCCAGTAAATTGAATGGAATTCCGGTTAGTTTGTACAACAATCGACCAGCAGCATGAACAATATCCCAAATTTCGCTTAAATTAGGTTCTTGAACAAATTCTCCTATTTCATCTTTTAAGGCAAGCCACTGAGATTGCACAGTAGGAGAGTGACAATTATCAAATACTGCCATACCTTTTTCGTAGTTTTGCCAAACTTTATTCATATATTTAATCAAATCAGGCTTAGTTCTGATAATATCAGAAGTTAATCTGAGATTACAATCATCCGGTATTTTAAGGAAATCAGCCATGCGACTCTCTCAAATGCTTTTTGTTACCCTGCGCGAAGACCCGGCAGAAGCAGAAATTCCTAGCCACAAACTATTACTCCGTGCCGGATACATCCGGCGCATCGGTAGCGGCATTTACGCTTATCTACCTTTAATGTGGCGAGTTCTCAAAAAAGTATCTCAAATTGTGCGCGAAGAAATGGACGCTACCGGTGCTCAAGAATGCCTCCTCCCGCAATTGCAACCGGCCGATTTGTGGCGGGAATCCGGCCGCTGGGATACCTATACTCAAGCTGAAGGTATTATGTTTGCCATGACAGACAGGCAGCAGCGAGAATTGGGACTGGGCCCAACTCACGAAGAAGTAATTACTACAATTGCTAAAGATATGATTCGTTCCTATCGGCAATTGCCTTTACATCTTTATCAAATCCAAACTAAGTTCCGCGATGAAATTCGCCCGCGTTTTGGGTTGATGCGGGGTCGCGAATTCATTATGAAAGATGGCTATTCTTTCCACACAAACGAAGAAAGTTTGAAAAAAACTTATCAGGATATGGCTCAAGCTTATAGCAATATGCTGCGCCGATCGGGCTTGCAATTCCGAGCAGTAGATGCTGATTCTGGAGCCATTGGCGGTTCTGGTTCTCAAGAGTTTATGGTGCTGGCTGAAGCGGGAGAAGATGAAGTTCTTTATACTGAAGATGGTCAGTATGCAGCTAATGTGGAAAAGGCTGTATCGATGCCTGCTGATGTGGAACCGTCGCCATTTGCAACTTTTGAAAAGCGGGAAACGCCGGGAACTGAAACAATTGATAAACTTTGCAAAGTTTTGAAATGTTCTCCGACGCAAGTTGTCAAAAATGTGCTTTACCAAGCTGTTTACGACAATGGCATCACAGTCTTGGTATTGGTAAGCATTCGCGGCGACCAAGATGTGAATCAGGTAAAGTTGCTGAATGAGTTGACGAAGTTAGCGGGCAATTATCAAGCTAAAACTGTTTTATTTTTGACTGTTCCCGATGCGGAAGCTCAGCGGAAATGGGCGGCTAAATCTTTACCTCTCGGTTATATGGCTCCCGATCTTGCTGATGATTATATCGCTGGCAGCAAGGAGGTAAACTCTAAGTTTTTGCGTTTAGTCGATCGCACTGCAGTTGACCTGACAAACTTTGTCACCGGTTCAAACGAATCAGGATACCACGTTGTCGGAGCTAATTGGGATAAAGAATTTCCCCTGCCAGCAACGGTTGTAGGTGTCAGAACAGCCAAAAAGGGCGATCGGGCCGTGCACAACCCCGAACAAACCTTGCAAAGCGCCAGAGGCATCGAAGTCGGCCACATCTTCCAATTAGGAACCAAATACTCCCAAGCAATGGGCGCCACCTACACCAGCGAACAAGGCGAAGAAATGCCCTTTGTGATGGGCTGCTACGGCGTCGGCGTGTCGCGGCTAGCTCAATCGGCGGTAGAACAATCCTACGACAAAGACGGGATAATTTGGCCAGTGGCGATCGCCCCGTATCACGCCATCATTAGCATCCCCAATATTTCCGACTCCCAACAAGTAGAAGTCGCCGAAAAACTATATGCAGAACTCAACCAATCTGGCATTGAAACGTTACTAGATGACCGCGACGAACGAGCCGGAGTTAAATTCAAAGATGCTGATTTGATCGGCATTCCCTATCGGATTGTTCCGGGTCGTTCGCTGAAATCAGGCAAAGTTGAAGTTGTGGAAAGAGCAACTCACAAATCACAGGAAATTCTCATTGATGAAGTAAATTCTACGTTGAAACAGTGGATTGAAGCCGCCATCAACTAAGCCTTTATAATTGGTAAGGTGCGCGACCGCGCACCTACATTTAGGCTCGCAATGTGCGCGGTGTAAACCCTACATTAGCTCCCCTCTTTCTCTTCCTTCTTCCCTCTTCCTGACATCTGTTATATCCGTTACATCCCGTACATTGCTCGTTGCCGAACTTCCCTCTTTCTTCTGATGTGAAATTCCCTAAAACTTAACACTCGATATGAATCTGAACCTAAATCAGTTTCTTCGATTCCCTCAATCCCGAATTGGGCGGTACTTAGTTCAAGTAACTATTGTTGCTGTCGCTTACGCCGTGGGGGCGAGGCTAGCAATTTCAATTCAAGGTGTCAATCCCTTTGCTGCCTCGGTGTGGCCGCCCGCAGGAATTGCCCAAGCCGGACTTTTATTGTTTGGGAGTAAAGTCTGGCCTGCCATAGTTTTGGGTACATTTTTGCTCAATTTGGTTAACCCAAGTGAACAGATATTTGCACTTTGGTTGGGAGGAAACGCCGGGGCAATTCTGCAAGCTGTTTTTGCCGTAACTGTCCTGGGCTGGTTCCGGTTTCGTCCCTCTATCGAGCGCTTGAAAGATGTAATTAATTTAATCTTGTTTGGCGGTCTAATTTCTACTCAAATCAGTTGCACTATTGGCGCGTTTTCTCTATATTTAGCTGGCAAAATAGAGTGGAGTGAATATTGGTCGGCTAGATGGAATTGGTGGTTAGGAGACACAATGGGAGTTTTAATTTTTACTCCCTTACTTCTAATATTTCTTCGTCCTCAAGGAACCACATATCATTTAAAAAGAGAAACAGAAACAGAGAAAAATTATTTAATTGAGCGAGGATTATGGTTAATATTATTAATCGGAGTGAGCTGGCTAGTTTTTGAGTCGAAATATGAAGATTCTATTTCTCGTTATCCCCTCGAATATTTGCCGTTTCCTTTGATCATGTGGGCTGCGCTTCAATTCGGTCAGCGAGCCGCTGTCCTAGCATCATTTATTGTCTCAATCATCGCAATTTTGGGCAGTTCTCATGAAGGGGGACCCTTCACAGCCAAAGCCGACAATATTAATCAGGCTATCTTATTTTTGCAAGCTTTTATGGGTGTAATTACGATTACCTCGCTGCTATTGGCAGCGACAGTAGCTGAACGCACATCAGCAGAGCATTCTCTGCGGGAGAGCGAAATTAAATATCGAGAATTGGTGGAAAATGCTAACAGTATTATTCTGAAACTGGACGCTGATGGCAATATTACTTTTTTTAACGAATTTGCCGAAAAATTCTTTGGTTACAAGGAGGAAGAAATTTTGGGAAAAAATGCCTTGGGAACCATTATTCCACCGACGGACTGTGAAGGAAATAACTTAGAGTTGGTTTATAGTCAAATTTTACACAATCCCGATCGCTTTACCAGCTATGAAAATGAAAACATGAGGCGCAGCGGCGATCGCGTTTGGGTATCTTGGGCAAATAAACCGTTGGTTGATACAGCGGGAAAACTTTTGGGCATCCTCTGCATCGGGACAGATATCACCGATCGCCGAAAAGCTGAAATAGCGCTGCAAAAGCTGAATGAAAAGCTGGAAATCCGAGTAGAAGAGCGGACAAATGCCCTGAAACAAAGCGAAATTCAGCTACAGAAACAGAAATCGGCATTAATTGATTTAGCCAAAAATAAAGCGCTGAATCAAGGCGACTTAACAAAAGCGCTTCAAGAAATAACTGAAACTGCTAGCCGTACTCTGGAAGTTGCCCGATCGAGCGTCTGGCTGTACGATCGCACTAAATCCAAGATCGAGTGCCTGGATTTGTTCGATCGCACTCTCAACCACCACTCACACGGCTTGGAATTAGCAGCAGCAGATTATCCTGTCTATTTTCAAGCACTGCGAGAAGAACGCGCAATTGCTGCCTTTGACGCACAAAACGATTTTAGAACTAGAGAATTTGCGGAATCTTACCTAATTCCTATCGGCATCACTTCTATGCTAGATACGCCGATTCAAATAGGCGGAGAAACAGCAGGAGTTCTCTGTTTAGAACACGTAGGAAGGCTCCGCTATTGGACGATTGAAGAACAAAGTTTTGCTGTTTCTCTAGCAGACTCTGTAACTTTCGCAATGGAAGCGCGAGAACGCCAGCGGGCTGAAGAAGCACTGCGGCAAGCTGAAGAAAAATACCGCAGCATCTTTGAAAATGCGATAGTCGGCATTTTTCAAACTACCCCAGATGGGCAATATCTCAGCGCCAATCCTGCTTTGCTTCGCATTTACGGTTACAGTTCGAGCGAGGAATTGGTCGGCACATTAACTGATATTAGCCAACAACTTTATGTTGACCCCGATCGCCGCGCCGAAGTTGTCCGCTTAATAGAAGAGCAAGGCAAAGTATCGGATTTTGAATCTCAAATTTACCGCCGAGATGGCAGCATAATTTGGATTTCAGAAAATACTTATACCGTGCGCGATTCCTACGGAAATTTGCTTTATTACGAAGGTACTGTTCAAGATATCACAACTCGTAAACAAGCTGAGGCAGCTTTGCGTTTAGAACAAGAAAAATCTGACCGTCTCCTGTTAAACGTTTTACCACAACCCATTGCCGACCGATTAAAACAAGACCAAAGCATCATCGCCGATACTTTTGCCGAAGTCACAGTATTATTTGCAGATATAGTCGGTTTTACCCAAATTAGTTCGCAAATTTCTCCGCCCCAATTAGTTTCCTTGCTTAACGACATTTTTTCCACATTCGATCGCCTAGCAGAAAAGCACGGATTGGAAAAAATTAAGACGATTGGCGACGCTTACATGGTAGTAGGAGGATTGCCAATGCCCCGCAGCGATCATGCAGAGGCGATCGCCCAAATGGCGATCGATATGCAGCAGGCAATTACTAACTTTAGCCATACCCACAATCAAGATTTTAGCATCAGAATTGGCATTAACACCGGCCCGGTTGTCGCCGGAGTAATCGGTATTAAAAAATTTATTTACGATTTATGGGGAGACACCGTTAATACCGCTTCCCGCATGGAATCCCACGGCAAGCCGGGGTGCATTCAAGTCACGTCTGCAATTTATGATATATTGCAGGACAAGTATGTATTTGAAAGTCGCGGCGCGATCGAAGTTAAAGGCAAAGGCCAGATGAACACTTATTTTCTGACAGGAATCAAGTTATAGCATCAGAAATAATGAAGAAGGAAGAAGCAATATAAGAAGTCATATTTCAGAATCAATAATTTCCTAATCTTCGGGCGCGGTTGCTATAGTTAGTTAAAAATATAACACTCAGTATGATTTCCCCAAAAAATCAGTTTCTGCGATTTCTTCAATCTAGAAATTGGCAATACTTAGCAAAAGTAGCTGCTCTTGCTTTTGTTTACGCTTTGGGAGCAACAATAGCAATTTCAATCCCAGGCGTAAATAAATTAGCTACCTGTGTCTGGCCGCCCGCAGGAATTGCACAAGCTGCAATTTTATTATTTGGTCGCCGCATTTGGCCGGGAATAGCTTTAGGCGTGGTTTTTTACGAGACTATTAACCTTAAGGTATCTTTAACACTTGCAGCACTTAGTGCCTTTTGCGCTTGTTTACAAGCTTTATGCGCCTTTACCTTGCTGCAACAGCTAAAGTTTCGCCCCTCACTTGCTCGGCTGATCGATGTAGTCAATTTAATTTTTTGCGGTACTGTAGTTGCCACTCAAATCAACTGCACTCTCGGCACGCTGCGCCTCTGTGTAACTGGTTTAGTTGACTGGAGCGAATATTGGCACATTCGATGGAATTGGTATCTCGGAGATACATTAGGAGTTTTAATTTTTACTCCCCTTCTGTTGATTATATACAATCACAAACCAGTGCTCAGCCCTTCACAAAATACAGGTTATCAAACAATTGTAAATCGAATCGGTGCTGCAATAGGCCTGGTGTTATTAGTAAGCGTCAGTTGGCTAGTATACAACTCAAAAAGTGAAAGTAATCTCTCCGGTTATCCCCTCGAATACTTGCCATTTCCCTTAGTAATTTGGGCAACCATTCAATTCGGCCGGGGCGGGGCGGTTTTAGCATCTTTCATTGTATCCAGTATCGCCATTTGGGGAGGTTCTCAGGGAGGCGGCCCCTTCATTGCCAAAGCGGAAAATATCAATCAGGCAATCTTATTTTTGCAGGCTTTTATGAGCGTAATTGTAATTACTTCGCTGTTATTGGCCGCCACAGTAGCGGAACGCACCTCAGCAGAGGATTCGCTGCGCCAAAGCGAAATTAAGTATCGGGAATTAGTGGAAAATGCTAACAGCATTATTTTAAAACTAGATACGGAAGGAAATATTACTTTTTTTAACGAATTTGCACAGAAGTTTTTTGGTTACGAGGAAAAAGAGATAATTGGCAAAAACGCCGTGGGAACAATTATTCCCCAGACAGATACAACAGGAAATGACTTGGCAGCAAAGTTGAGAGATATTTTGCAAAACCCAGAACAATACACGCGAAATGAAAATGAAAGTATCCGGCGTAACGGCGATCGCGTTTGGGTATCCTGGGCAAATAAACCGCTGTTTGACGCAGCAGGAAAGTTCGCGGGAATGCTGGCAATCGGTACGGATATCACAGACCGCAGGCGGGCTGAAATGGCGCTTTACAAGCTGAATGAAGAGTTAGAATTTAGAGTAAAAGAACGAACTAATGCTCTGAATGATACTTTAAGTGCACTGCGAGTTCAACAGGAACAATCAGAACGCTTGTTGTTGAATATTTTGCCGGAAGAAATAGCAAATCGTTTGAAGCGGGGAGACAGTACGATCGCAGATACTTTTGCTGACGTTACTGTCTTGTTTGCGGACATAGTAGGCTTTACTCAATTGAGTTCGCGAGTTTCTCCAACGCAATTAGTAGCCTTGCTGAATGACATCTTTTCGACATTTGACAACCTAGCAGAAAAGCACGGTTTGGAAAAAATTAAGACGATTGGCGACGCTTACATGGTAGTAGGAGGGCTGCCAATTCCTCGCCCGGATCACGCAGAAGCGATCGCACAAATGGCCCTCGATATGCAGGAGGCAATTACTGACTTCAGCCATACCCACAATCAAGATTTAAGCATCAGAATCGGCATCAATAGCGGCCCGGTTGTTGCCGGAGTTATTGGAATTAAAAAATTTATTTACGATTTATGGGGAGACACCGTTAACACTGCTTCCCGCATGGAATCTCACGGCAAGCCAGGGAGTATTCAGGTAACAGAAACAACTTATCAGCAATTGCGAGAAAAGTATTTCTTTGAAAACCGCGGCGCGATCGAAATTAAAGGCAAAGGCCTGATGACTACTTATTTACTGCAATGCCGAAAATAGCTTTAGTAAAGGTTTTTCTCTAAAATAAGAGCGATCGCACTCTCAAGTGTGCGATCGCCCTCATTTTAATTTAGCCAAGTTTTTTAAAGCTTGTACAGGTTAATTCCAGCTTCCTTCGCCATTATTTCCAAACCCTTGTGTTCCAAGGTTTTAATCGCCTTTGTAGAAAGGTGCAATTTTACCCAGCGCTTCTCCTGCGGCCACCAAACCCGCTTCCACTGCAAATTTGCCTCTTGCAATTTGTGAGTGCGGTGGTGTGAGTGAGAAACTGCAAAACCGTTATTCGCCTTCTTCCCCGTTAGCTGACATTTCCGTGACATACTTCCCTCCAGATTACCGTTTTTTGCGTGCAGCATTTCATTATACCCGAAGGAAGAAGGAAGAAGGAAGAAGGAAGAAGGCTTTAGTTATCCCTTTAGCAAGAGAAATAAACTCTTGCTCCCCCCCTTAGCAAGGGGGGTTGGGGGGGGAATTACATTGCACGTTCAGTCAACTTTGTCAAGACTTGATTCGATCGCTCGACAAAATCCTTCATCCCTTCAGCATCGAAACCCTTCTGGGCCATCAAAGCCAAGTCGTAAACGTGGTGACAAATCATACTCGCCAACTCAGCCGACGGAGACTCGCCGCCACCTTGAATAATCGCACCCTGACTCAAACTCGCCAGATTTTGAATCAGCGGGTGAGACGTATTCACCAGCAAAACGTGGTCTTCTGGGAATTCGGCCGCTTGCTGCAGCAACAGCGCCGTCATGTCCCGCATCCGGCGCAAAGCTTCCGGCAAAAGTACGATCGCAGGTGGCGTCGCCTCCGCAGAGTCAGACTTCAAAGCTTCTGTGCGAATGTTCACTTTCGGCTTATTGAGAGCTTTTTGGAACATTTCCTTAACTTGTTCGCTGCGAGTTTTATTCGTCGCCGGATCGACAATCTCCGCTTCTTTCTCTTTGTCAATTAGCGTTTCGTCGATGTCGGAATCAACCCGCGAGAATTTGACATCTGAGTGTTCTCGTTCCAAGAAACTAATAAAGTGCGTGTCGATGAAAGAATCCATGAACAGCACTTCTAAACCTTGGCTTTTGTGCATTGCCACGTAAGTTGCTTGAGAGGCAGGATCGGTACAATAAAACACGCGATTTTCATGGCGTTTTTGATTGCGTTCCAAATACTCTTTCAGCGTCGTGTAAGGTTGCGTCGAAGTAGAAGTTTCCGACTTCGGAGTCACATCCTGCCACAAATCTCCTTCCTCACTTTGCACCTGAACTTCGGGCGTTACAGTTTCTGGCTTCTCGGCTGTTGGTTCGTAGGTGCTGCGGTAGATTAAAATATCTTCGACTTGCTTTTTGAACTTGTCATCGTTGAGAGTTCCGAACTTGACAAAAGTGCCGATATCTTGCCAGCAGCGGATGTATTCGTTACGGTCGTCGCGGTAGAGTTCTTTCAGGCGATCGCCCACTTTTTTCGCAATATAATCAGCAATTCTCCGCACAGTGCGATTGCTTTGCAAAGAACTGCGAGAAACGTTCAGGGGAATGTCGGTACTGTCAATCACTCCCCGCAGCGGCATCAAGAATTTCGGGATAATTTCTTCGCAGTGGTCGCTGACAAAAACCTGGTTGCAGAATAGCTTGATATTCCCTTGGGTAACATCGACCTCCGGGCGCAGTTTGGGAAAGTAAAGAATCCCGTTGACAATAAAAGGATAATCTGTATTCAGGTGTACCCACAGCAGAGGCTCGTCTTGGGACGGGTAAAGGTGGCGGTACAGTTCTAAGTAATCTTCTTTTTGCAAATTGCTGGCTGATTCCCGCCAAATTGCTTTGTGCTTGTTGAGTTCCTTACCCTCAAATTTGATGGGAACTGGCATGAAATCGCAGTAAGTTTTGATTAAGTGCTCGATGCGGCTGGGTTCTAGATATTCTTCTTCTTCATCTTGGAGTGTAAGAGTAATAGTAGTTCCGCGTTCGGTGCGGGAGGATTCTGATAGTTCAAAAGCGGGGGAACCGTCGCAAGACCAGTGTACTGCTTGGGAGCCTTCTTGGTAAGAAAGGGTATCAATCTCTACTTTCTTCGCCACCATGAAAGAAGAGTAGAAACCGAGGCCGAAGTGACCAATAATGGCGTCGTCGCCGCTGCCTTGGTATTTTTGAATAAATTCTTCTGCGCTGGAGAAAGCGACTTGGTTGATGTATTTTTTTACCTCGTCGGGTGTCATGCCGATCCCGTTATCGGAAATTGAGAGGGTTTTGTTTTCTTTGTCTATGGCAATGTTGATTTGCGGTTCGCCCATGTCGCCGCCGTATTCGCCGGAACGAGAAACCATTTTGAGTTTGGCAATGGCATCCACTCCGTTAGAAATTAGTTCCCGCAAGAAGACTTCGTGGTCAGTGTATAGCGACTTCTTGATAATCGGGAAAATATTTTCGGTATGGATTGAGATTGTTCCCTGTTCTAAAACTGTCATAATTTTTCGCTAGGTATTTGTCGGGAATGAACCGTGATTAGTCATTGGTCATTGGTCATTGGTCATTGGTCATTAATTGTTAGCCGAGCTTAATTTTCCTGTTATATGTTGTTAGCTGCTAACTACTCGCTACTGACTACTAACTACTGACTACTAACTACTCACTACTGACTAATGACTGAGGACTAATGACTATTTAATGATTTTCGGCGATCGCGCTCTCTTTTGCAAAAGGGATTACCCCAAAAAGATGATTCGGTTTCCCTCACATAGTAGCTCACAAAGGCAACCGCAGCAGGAAAGTAGCGCCCTGCCCCAATTCGCTGCGGGCGCTGAGGCTGCCGCCGTGTGCCCGGGCGATGGTTTGGGCGATCGCCAATCCCAGTCCCGAACCGCCGGTATTGCGCGATCGATCGCTGTTGACTCGGTAGAATCGATCGAATATTCGCTCTAAATCTGCCGCCGCGATCCCAATACCCGTATCTTGAACCTGAACGATCGCCTCGATGTGATTGCAATCTAAAATAACTGTTACTTTCCCGCCCGCCGGAGTGTATTGAATGGCATTAACAATTAAATTAGAAACTAAGCGATAAAGTTGGTCGGAATTGCCGACAACATTTAATTGCTGCTGTACGCCCATTTCGGATGTTAGGGCTACCTTAGAAGCGATCGCCAAAGCTGCCAATTCCTCTACTAAATCGCTAACTAGGTCATTCAAACAACACAATTGAGGGCGATCGCGTATCACTTGATTATCCATGCGAGCCAGCAGCAGCAAATCAGCCACTAACTGAGTTAATCGTCGGTTTTGGCGATCGATCGTCCGCAAAATTTCCCGCGCCTCTTTTTCATCTAATTGAGGCGTCAACAGTGCTGATTCTACTGTCGCCTGCGAAGCCGCTAAAGGCGTCCGCAATTCGTGGGCTGCATCCGCTGTAAACTGTTGAATTTGTCGGTAGGAAGAATAAATCGGTTTCATGGCTAATCCTGCCAATAACCAACTCGAAAAGCCGATCAAAATCAATGCTGTAGGCAATCCTAATTTCAAAACCCATTTCACTGTACTGAGATAATCATTAAAGTCTTGCAGGCTCCGCCCAACTTGAAAATATCCCCAATCTTGCTGTGTTTGGGTGTGTAGCGCTACAGAAATTTGGTGATAAACATTACCTTTGGTGTCAGTTATTGTTTGCCAGTATTGGGAGTTAAATCCGGCTGGTAATTCTTCTGGATAATCGCCAGCCGTAGCAATTAGTTTACCGGAATAATCAAATAAACGAATATAGTAATAGCCTTGGTTGATAGCGCTTAAAATATGGCGGCTTGGCAACTGTTCTTTAATGCCTTGAACTCCAATGAGGCGGAGGTTGGGCAAAAGTTCGTTGACTATAGGCTCCAAGCGTCCGGGCTGCTGTAATTTGAGTTCTAGGCTGTCGTGTAGCGTCCCCGCTACCGATTCTAATTCCCGGTCTATGGCTACCCAGTGAGCGTGGGCGATCGCCTTATATACGCCAAATCCCAGTAAGCTTAAAATCAAACCCATTACTGCTGCATAGGAAATGGCTAATTGCCAGCGAGTTCGGTTAAATAGTTTATTTTGATTCATTTAAAGTTAGATTTTATATAATTGTTAATAACAGGCCAGATGCCTGTTCCACAAAATTAAATTTTATTGTGGAACTGGCGGGATATCCCGTTCCTCAACAGGTAATTGACAATGGTGCAAAATGTATGTAAGTTGAAAGTTACATATTAAAGTTACATACACTTTGCACCCTTCTTAAGAACAGGCAAGATGCCTGTTCCACGAGTTTTCTATATGATAGCCAGATACTGGAAACGAGATATAATCCCCCCGCCGTTGCCCCTACAGCTTTAATTTCTCATGCGGTATCCGACGCCGTGAACGGTTTCAATTAAATTCGCGCCGCCAACCGACTCAAGTTTGCGCCGCAGCAAGCGCACTTGAGCTGCTACCACATTGCTAAAGGTATCTGCGCTCGCCTCCCATAGCTGATTCCGAATTTGGTCAGTGGTGATAATTTGGTTCGGATGTTTCATAAAATATTCTAACAGTTGAAATTCTTTGTTTGTCAGCGAAATTATCTGGTTTTTGCCGTTGCGATCGAGATGGCACACAGTTCGAGCTCCGCAGTCCAAAACCAGATTCCCTACCTGTAGTTGTTGCGGTTGAATTTGGGGCGATCGCCTTTGCAAAGCCCGCAATCTTGCTAACAGTTCCGCCATGCCAAACGGTTTAACTAAATAATCGTCAGCCCCGGCATCTAGTCCCGCCACTTTATCTTCCATTCGGTCTTTTGCTGTCAGCATCAAGACGGGGAGAGCGCTATTTTTAGCACGCAATCTCCGCAGCAGTTCCACTCCTGACAATCCTGGTAGCAACCAGTCAAAAATAGCGAGGGTGTATTGCATCCAGTGACTCTCTAAATATTCCCAAGCTTGATTGCCATCTAGGGCCCAATCAACTATATATTTTTCCTGCTTTAAGGTTCGCTCGATCGCTTTCCCTAAATCTGGCTCATCTTCAACTAGCAAAACTCTCATAACTCTAATTTATAGCGGTAAATCCTTATACATTGTTAGCGATCGACAGCATCTACCCCAACATCTAACATCACATACTGAGATGAAATCAGCATGAAATTTTATGACCGAAACTAATTGGATCGCAAGCCCCCGGATTCATTCCAACGCGCAGGCTGACTGACGGGAATAAATCTAAAATATAAAATCTAAAATCTAAAATCGATTGACTTCCCAGAAAAAGATGATAGTTGACAATTATTGACAACAAGCTGGTAATGTCTTATAATCTAGCACGAGTGAATATTTGATAAAAATTTTCAATAAGTATGACAGATTTATCCGATCGTCCCGCCATGAAAAAGCCGGGGCGCTGGAGTCGCCGCCAACTGCTACAGCTAGGAATAGCTGGGGCTGGGGTAGCGGGCGGCGCGATCGCACTTCAACACTTGACTCGCAAACCGACATCAGTCGCGAGAGTACCGCCCATGCCTGCAGATGCAATCACCGTCAGCAATATCAACCCGATGCAAATTGCGCGGGATTTTGATTACGGCACGGTGACGCGCGAAAACGGGCGCACGGTACGCGAATTTCGCCTGGAAGCTAATACTTCGATCGTCCAACTTAATAGCGCCGTCACCTTCAACACCTGGAACGTGAACAATCGCGTGCCGGGGCCGACATTAAGGGCAACTGAGGGCGATCGTATCCGGGTCATTTTTTATAACAAAGCCGGACATTCTCATTCGCTGCACTTTCACGGCGTTCATACCAGCGAAATGGATGGCGTTAAACCAGTGAAAAACGGTTCGGTATTTATTTATGAATTCGATGCCGCGCCCTACGGAGTGCATCTATATCACTGCCATATTGCTCCCGTAACGCGCCACATCGGTAAAGGACTATATGGAATGTTCATTATCGATCCGCCAAAACCCCGTCCTCCCGCCGATGAAATCATGTTAATCATGGGAGGATACGACGTAAACGACGATGAAAAAAACGAACTATACGCTTTTAACGGGTTGCCCAATTATTACATGAAAAACCCGCTCCCTATTTACCGAAATCAGCTAATCCGGCTGTATGTTCTCAACCTGATTGAGTACGAAGCAGCAGTGACTTTTCACCTGCACGCCAACTTTTTTGATGTGTACCGCACGGGAATGACTTTAACTCCCAGTGAAAGAACCGATGTAATTACAATGGGAGTAGCTGAACGGCATATTTTAGAATTTACCTACGGCTACCCTGGAAAATATATGTTTCATCCCCATCAAGATGAGATCGCCGAAGCAGGCTGCATGGGGGTATTTGAAGTCATCGCTTAACCCACATCCTGCTACCACGGTGCGCCGCTTCAAAGAAAGTATGAAATTATTTGACAAGATCGATCGCAAATAGGTAGAATGAATAGCTTGCAAATTGAGAATTATTCTTAATAACTTGTAAGTCCAAATGCACATAATGTAAAAATTAGCAACAGCCATGTTACCATCCTTTCGCTTATTACCGACCGCCACGGCTACAGCCATCCTCGTTGCTCTGGCCGGTTGCGTTTCCACCCCCACCGCCAGCAACACCGGCAGCACAGTCTCACCCGTTGCCACAGCCAGTCCCGCATCCACAAGCGGCCACAGCATGAACCACGGCGGCAAAGGTGGCATCAACATCAATACTGCCATTCTTTCAGAGTTAGATAAACTCGAAGCCAAGTTAGGAGTACCGGCACTTTCTAACAAGATTCAAGCCAGCCGTCCTTACGGGAAAGTCGAAGAATTGGTATCAAAAAATGTCATTACTCAACCCCAATTCGACGAAATTAAAGACATGGTGACTATTGAAGATGTCGTCCTCACAGGTGAAGCCAAAGATGTAGACTACATGACTAAACTTGGCTTGATGAAAGGGCATCTTTTCGTAGCAAAAGAACTCTTGGATCAAGGCAAACCCGACCAAGCAGAACCGCACATCGGGCATCCAGTCGAAGAAATTTATGCCGATGTGGAAGATCAGCTAAACGAGCGTAAAATTCCTGAATTTAAGGCTACTTTAATTAAATTGCAGGATTTAGTTAAAGCGGGTGCAAAAGATCCGGCTCAAGTGAATGCGGAATTCGACACATCAATGCAAGCAGTTGATGGAGCAATTGCCGCCCTTCCCGAAGCGCAGCGAAAAGATCCGAAATTCGTGCTGCAAGTGATTAACGGCTTGCTAGATACAGCTAATTCCGAATACGGAGCGGCGGTTGCTAACGGCAAAATTTCCGCAATTATTGAATACCAAGATTCGCGGGGTTTTGTCATGTACGCGGAAAGCCTGTACAAAGATATTGCCGATCAAGTGGCTAAAACCAGCCCGGAAATCGATAAAGCAATTGTTGCCAACATGACTGAACTTAAGACAAATTGGCCAACGGCGATCGCACCCCCTGCCCCCGTAAAAACCACCGAACAAGTCAGCCAGCTCGTTAAAACGATCGAAAGCGACAGCCAAAAAGTTCTCAAACCAGCATCGTAAGTAAAAATATCCCTCTCATCAAGAGCGGTAATTGGTAAATAATCTGCCAATTACCTCGCTCATTAACCACTCTCATTCCCAGCATAAAAAAATGAATTTTGGCGAAGCATTGCCCACATTTGTAATTACCCTCCGCGAAGGAGTCGAAGCCGCCTTAGTTGTCGGAATCGTTCTCGCTTGTCTCAAAAAATCAGGACAAAGTTATTTAAGTCCTTGGGTTTTCGGCGGTGTTGGCGTTGGACTGATTGCCAGCGCTTTAATAGGTGTACTGTTCGGCTGGACTATTCAAATTTTGTCCGCATCCAATCAGCCTTTTGCACCGATTATGGAGTCGCTGCTAGAGGCCACTTTTGGGGTGATAGCGATCGCAATGCTGAGCTGGATGCTGATTTGGATGACCAAGCAAGCGCGATTTATGAAAGCCGAAGTTGAAGGCGCTGTAAGTGCTGCCTTAACGCAAAACTCTCATGCTGGTTGGGGCGTATTTAGTTTAGTTTTTATAGCCGTTTTGCGCGAAGGGTTTGAAACTGTTTTGTTTGTCGTCGCCAAGTTTCAACAAGGCATTATTCCGGCGATCGGCGCTTTGGGAGGAATACTTTCAGCCGCCGGACTTGGTGTCCTGCTTTTTAAATGGGGAGTCAAAATTAATATCCGCCTGTTTTTTAAATATATGGGCATTTTATTGCTCTTTATTGTAGCGGGTTTAGTGGTATCTACTTTGGGTATTTTTGACAGCGCGATGACTATTTTATCGCAAACAAATCGCGAATCAGCAGCACTGTGTTTCTATTACGAAAGATTTACTAAAATCCACTCTTGCATTCTCGGGCCGATGGTCTGGAATATCTCCCCACTGCTTCCCGAAGAAAAGTTTCCCGGTTTGTTGTTGAGTGCGCTGTTTGGATACACGGATAAGCTCTATGTCGTGCAGGCGATCGCCTATTTAATGTTTTTAGGTACTGTGGGTGGCATCTACTTCCAAAGTTTGGCAGGTCGAGTGTTTTTCCCGTTCAAAAAAAACTCAGGTAACCAAATAAGAAATTAAGTGCGATCGAAACGCGATCGGCTTTTTAGTGGAAATGGAGGAGGCAGTTGTTTGTTGCTAATAACTAATGCGCCCCTAAGTTAGAGCGCATTAGGAAATCAGCTATCTATTGACTGAAGGTAAAACGACCGTCAACTTTTTCGCCGTTAATATCCGCAGTCATTTTTACTGGATACTGACCGGGTTCTTTGCCGGGAAACACCACAGCGTAATGTTTGCCCTCAGCATCATACTTGAGAGCTAGGGTTTGCTGCTTCCCATTCGGTAACTGCACTTGAGCCGTCACTTTGGCGTTAGGAACTGGTTCCTTCTTATCCCCTTTTTGCAAATAAAGATCTAAATGAGTTCCGGTAGCTTCTTTTTCAGGTACAAACTCTAAATAGTAAGCTCCAGACTTTACAACTTGCCCCCCTTTAGTTGCTGTTGCAGGAGCAGTGGCCGGAGCAGAAGACGCAGGTTGAGAGGCGACAGGAGGGGATTCTGAAGTGGTATTTGGATCGCTTGCTTGGTCGCCTTTACTGCAAGCTCCCAAAAATAACAATCCGACGCTGCCTAAAATAATTAAATTTGATTGGAGCGATTTCATTTGTTTGAGTCTTTGCGTACAATGATTAAAAAGTATGACACACAAACCTGAAATCAGGATGAAATCTTCAGACTTTCATACAGGTATTCGGCTGGCGACCTCGGAAATTAAATATTTTTATAATTCTTAATGTTTCCCCCCTTGACTCTATAGCCGACTTGAGAGTTTATGCTATTTATAGTTTCCCAAAGAAACTTTTCGATCCTAGATTCCCCGGTAAAAATTAATGACTAAAGCAACTCAGACTAAACGATTCACTCTCGCAGCTTTGACGGCAGTTCTCCTGACAGCAGGTACAGCCGCTGTTGTCTTTGCTGCCGGCTCCTGCACTACTCCTACTCCTGACTGCCCGCTAGCTAATTGCGATAAATAATCCTTATTTTCCCCGGTGTGTGTAGATTACCTCACGGATTTTTAGCAGGGATAAGCAAGAGAATATCCGACAGCAGCAGTAACTCTGTTTTGAGTTACTGCTGCTTTTTCAGCCACTAGAATTATGGACAAGATAGAATATTTTATAATAAGAACCTGGCTGAGTATAACCAGCACAAAAAAGTGAAAGTGGCTACCGCTATAATTAGATGGTTCAAACTTACCTAGAACGGCTGTGACAAAATTTGAAACAGAATCCCTAGAAAAGCAGCTACTAAAAATTGGAGAACTAGCCAAGCAAACTGGTGTTGCTGTAGGCACCCTGCGATACTATGAAAGCTTAGGATTACTAGAACCTGCCTTACGCAGCAGTAGTGGGTACCGTTACTACACAGCCGATGCTGCCAGACAAGTGCAATTTATCAAGAAAGCCCAAAGACTCAACTTTTCTCTTCAAGAAATTCAGCAAATTTTGGCATCTCGCCGTCAAGGAATAACAGCTTGTCCGCTAGTGCAAGACTTATTAAGTCGCAAAATTGATTTCCTTGAGGAGGAAATTCAGCGCCTGAGTGCGTTCAAAGCTGAGTTGGAAGCTTATAAAAAACTTTGGACAAATCGAGCTTCTGATAATCCCGATAGCGAAGAACTTTGCAGTTTAATTGAGGAAGTTGAGTAGGCTTTATCAGTTCGCTATTTCAGCTTTAGCTACCTTCCCGTCTTCAATAACTGGCTGAGGTTGTTGAGGTAGTAAAAAATGCCCAAATTGAGCATACAAAGCTGGCAAAACTAACAGAGTTAAGGCTGTAGAAGTAAACAATCCACCCAACACCACAACCGCCAGAGGTTGCAAAATTTCTTTGCCTGCGCCTGTACCAACTACCAGGGGAACCATGCCTAAAGCAGAGGTAAAAGCTGTCATCAAAATCGCCACCAATCTTTCCATCGCACCTTCTTTAATTACTTGCTTGAAAGGCATTCCCTTGCTTAGTTTTTGATTGAAATTATCCACCAAAAGCAAACCGTTACGAACCGCTACTCCAAATAAGGTGATAAAACCCACAAGTGAAGCTACAGAAATGATGCCACCACCGATCGCAATCGAGAAAATTCCTCCTACTAATGCAAGGGGTAAGTTAATCATAATCATCAGCGCACCTGCAAAAGAATGGACAGCAAAGTACATCAGAACCGCAATAATTACTGTTCCTAAGCTACCAAATAGGATTATAGTTTGGGTAGCTCGTTCTTCTGATTCAAATTGTCCACCATACTGAATAAAATAACCTGAAGGCAAGATTACCTGCTGTTGTACTTTGGTCTTAATTTCATTAACAACTGAGCGTAAATCTCGTCCTGACACATTCGCAGCCACAACCAATAAACGGGAAACATTTTCGCGGTTGATCGTATTAGGGCCAGTACCGTATTCAATTTTTGCGACTTGTGCGAGTGGGATCTTCTGCCCAGAAGGAGTATCAACTAATAAGTTACGAATAGTATCAAGATTACTGCGACTTTCCGGTTTCAACCACACCAATAAATCAAATAACTGCTGTTCTTTAAGGACTTGAGATACTACTTTCCCATTCAAGGCAGTTTCTATAGTTTCTGTAAGACTTCCAATAGTAAGTCCGTAACGTGCAGCCGAAGCTCGCTCAAATTTAATCTGTAACTGACGAATGGGAATTTGTTGTTCTAACTGCAAATCAACAATACCTTTTACCTCGCCCATAGCTGTTTCCACTTCCTTCCCAATCGCTCTTAATTCTATCAAATCAGGCCCAAAAACTTTCACCGCGATCGCACTTCTCACTCCTGAAAGCACTTCATCCATCCGATGCGAAATAAAGCCTCCCACGCTGGTAGCCACACCCGGTAATTTATTAAATTCCTCTCGAATTTTGGCAATACTTTCTTCTCGCTTTTTAATGCCAATATCGCTCAGTTCTACATCCAAATGTCCTAAATTTACCCCTCCGGCATCAGCATCACCGGGCGCACGTCCCGATCGCAATTGTACTGCTGTAAATCGAGGGTCATCTTTGAGAGCATTCTGCATTGAAAGTCCCATATCATTAGTAGCAGACAGGGAACTCCCAGGATAAAGTAACATTGTATTAACTAAAGATCGCTCTTGAAATTCGGGTAAAAATACTCTTCCTAGTGAGGGAAGCACAATTAAGGAAGCAATAAAAGCAGCGATGGCTGGCAATAAGATGAATTTCGGACGATTAATTGCCATATTCAAAGCAGGACGATAAAGCCGTTGGCTAAATGCCGACACCCAAGTATCATCCGATGGCAATTGACGATTTGCTAATAAGATAGCGCAAAGAGCAGGGGAAAGAGTCATTGCTACAAAAGTAGAGGCCATAATAGAAACTAAATAAGCCACTCCCATTGGGGTAAAGATTCGCCCTTCTACTCCCGTTAAATAAAAAATCGGCGCAAATACAATAACAATGATTACTGTAGAGAAAATTACACTGGTGCGAACCTCTACCGAAGTGCTATAAACAATTTCAAAATCGTCTTTAGGCTTGCCATCTACTTGATTTTTTTGCAATCCCCGATAGCAGTTTTCCATATCCACAATTGAGTCATCCACAACAGAACCAATTGCTACTGCCAATCCCCCAAGAGTCATAGTATTTATCCCTTCTCCAAACCATGATAAAATCAACATTCCTATCAGCAAGGACAAGGGAATGGCGCTGAGAGTGATGAGAGTTGTGCGCCAATTCATCAAAAACATCAGCATGATTATTGAAACAATAATGATGCCATCTCGTAGGGAATCTCGGACATTTTCAATAGCAGAATCAATAAAACTTTCTTGGCGAAAAGTTACTTGTACTTTCACATCCTGGGGTAATCCGGCTTGCACTTCCTCCATTGCTTTTTCAACTGCTCTGGTCACAGTTGGAGTATCAATTTGAGGCTGCTTGTTTACCAGTAAAACCACTCCTCTCTCACCATTAACACTACCATCTCCTCTAGCTAGTGCTGCTCCCAATTTTACCTCTGCCACATCGCGTAATTTGATGGGTTTTCCATCCCTAGATATGACTACTGATTCTGCCAATTCTTCAATGGT
This sequence comes from Microcoleus sp. Pol10D4, assembly GCF_036701555.1. Classification (NCBI taxonomy): domain Bacteria; kingdom Bacillati; phylum Cyanobacteriota; class Cyanophyceae; order Oscillatoriales; family Microcoleaceae; genus Microcoleus; species Microcoleus sp. Pol10D4. The sequence continues at coordinate 153,452 of NZ_JAUBRA010000002.1, read as the reverse complement.
TTCAATCCGACCTACGCCACGAATAATTTCTTCGCGATCGGGTGTAATCAAAAATCCCCCAGACGCATTGGTATTTGATTGCTGTGCCGCTTTTGTCACATCTTCTAAAGAGATATTAAATGCAGTTAATTTGACGGGATCGACCAAAACTTGATACTCTCTAACATCACCTCCATAGGCAATTACTTGTGATATTCCCTGCACAGCAAGTAATCTGTTAGTGACATCTCGATCGACTAACCGTCGCACTTCCATTAAATCAGTATTTGGCTCCTTTCCTTCTGCTTTTAGGGTGAAGGCATACATTAAAATTGTGGCAATCGGAGAAGATACAGGAGATATTTGCGGTTCTTCAACACCTTGAGGCAACTTTGATCGGGTTTGCTGTAAACGTTCAGCAACTAATTGTCTCGCTTGATAAATATCTGTATCGGCTTTGAAAATTACTCGCACAACTGAAATACCTACCGCCGAAGAGGATCGCACGGTTTCTACCCCCGGAGTTCCATTGACTGCGCTCTCAATTGGTAAAGTGATTAAAGACTCTACTTCTTCAGGGGCCAATCCAGAAGCTTCTGTTTGAATTTCTACTTGAGGCGGGGCAAAATTAGGAAAAACATCAAGGGGCATTATAGTTAAATTATAACTACCCAAAAAAGTGACTATTATTGCACCGATTACAACTAGCCAACGTTGAGCGATCGACCATTTGAGGATTGAGTTGAGCATGAAGTGAAATAGTGGTAATTATTATTTGAGCTATTTGGACATAAGAATATAAAATCAGGATAAAAAGCGGATTGTTCGCAGAAACTATGTTTATTAAAATTAAGGCGAATTGTCACACTTTATTAGTTCCGGCAACTTTCCGATCGCTCTTGCGGCGACCAGCCATAACCCCAACTAAGAAACCTACAGTACATAAGATTGTTCCTCCTGCTACTCCCGCCAACCATAGAGGCATTGGAAAACTCTTAAAACTAGCCTCTATTCCATTTGGAGTTAAGGCCGTCTTTTCCTCAGATTCTGAATGTTTACTATCACCTCGCAAAGATTGAGCATAAAGTTGAGGAGCGCGTTGAGTAACTATTAAATCTGCCTCAAACAAACCACTTTTCACCTCAATTAAATCCCCGGAAGTATTACCTAAAGTAACTTCAACTGCTTGAAAAGCATTGCCATTTTGCAGGTAAACCAACTGCTTCCCATTAGCTTCTACAATTGCTGAGGTAGGAATTGCAAGAACTGGTGTTGTAGTTCGACTGGTTAATATTTCTAATTCGGCAAACATATTCGGTTTGAGGACACCATCACTATTATCAATTTCCGCTTTGACAGGAATAGCCCGGCTTTCACCTTCTACCACAGAGCCAATTAAGTTAATTATTCCGGTGAAAGTGCGGTTAGGGAAACTAGCAATTTTTACCCTTACTTTTTGACCTGACTGGATTTGATTCAGGTCTTTTTCGTAAATATTTGCTGTGGCAAAAACGCTGCTGTCATTTAAGATACTCATCAGCGGTTTTTCCGCCGAGTTTACTGACTCTCCTGGAGTGATTTCGCGATCGGCTACCGTCCCGGAAATCGGAGCAACTACGGTAACGAGTCCTCGATCGTTGGCAGCACTTCCTAATTGTTGCAGCCGCGCTTGATAGGCTGCGTCAGCCAAGCGAATGCGCGACTGAGCGACTTCGACGGCAGTTTTGCCGCGTTTGACTTGGTTCTCGGCTTCTAGGACTTCCCGGCGACTCAGAGCTCTGGTAAGTTGAGCTTTTGCTTCTGCTACTCTGCCTTGAGATTCCCGCAATTCCCGCATAGGGAGGTCTACTTCGGCTTGTTTAATTTCGGTTTGGGCTTTGATAACTTCAGGACGGCTTTTTGCCTTAGCAACATTGGCTTTGGCTTCGGCGAAGTGGGCTTGCGATTCCAGCATTGTGCGCCGCGCGATCGCCCCTGATGCCACTAATTCTTTGTCGCGATCGAACTGTTCTTTCGCAATAGTTAATTCCGTTTCTGCCCGCGCTATTTCGGCTTGCGCTATTTCAACTTGACGCTGATAGTTTTCTTTAGCGGCTTGCACAACAGAACGCTTGTTTACTAATTCTTGTTCTTGCTGGTACTGCTTAGTTACCGCTGCCAATTGGGTTTGGGCTTGGGCGATTTCTGCTGCGGATATTTGAAGTTGGCGATCGTAATTTTCTTGAGCTAACTTAAAGTCAGCCTGCGCCTGCTGCAAATCCCCTTCAGCTTCGGCTCGTTTCGCGATCGATTCCACGCGCAATTGCCCTAATTCCGCACTGGATAAAACAGCAACAGGTTGACCTTTTGATACTTTGTCACCCGGTTTAACTAGCAACTCAACCACTGTGCCGCTGACGGGAGCCCGAACTTCAACTTTTTGGTTGGGTAAAGTCTCAATTTGTCCGGTAGTTTTAATGCCCACAGCCAATCGCTGAGCTTTCACTGACTCAACTTTAATTCCGATCCGCTTCGATGTTTCCGCATCAACAGAAATAGTGGCTGGAATTTGAGTTGTTTCGCCGCTTTGGTGAAATTCATCTCCGTGTCCCGCGTGTGCCAAAACGACAGCCGGAGAACTTAGCAAAATTAGGCTGAACAAAGTTCCAGAAAAGCTGCTAATAATTGCCGGAGATTGAGCATATTTGTGAAATATCATCGTTGGCATTATCCTTGAAATCAGGTTGAGTGCCACAGGTTTAGCAGTTGGTATTTTGCCAAGGTAAGTAAGTGATACCCATTAAGTAAAGTTACTTATTAGCATTTTCCAAGAAGCGACCGCTAAGCAATGACCAAGAGCTAGAAATGCTCTACTCAACCTAGTATTTCACGGTCAAATGAAATTAGGATGAAATTTCGCATCAGCAGCCCAGATGCCCACCAGCTTCTAAAATACGAAGATAAGTTTCGCCTAATGACAAGCGATTTTGCTGTAGATTTTTTTCCGGTTTTTTTATCTCTGCTTGGGCTTCAATTTCGTTTGTCAATGCGCTCAGTAGCTCATCTACGGCTGCATTTGATTTATAAGTGCTGTTTAATTCCAATGTATTCAATATCATAAACTACCCTCTCTATCTATATAGCTTTTTGCTGACCTATCTACTACTTTAGAGGTAGGGCTTATCCATTGTCTACAGTATTCTTACGTAACTTCTACTACTTTAGAGGTAGGGCTACTCAATTATCTACAGTATGTTTAGGTAATCTCAGAAAACTGAGGTGGAGTCAGACAAATGCTGACAGCCACAGTCGAGCTACATTACTTTGTCTACCAAGGTTGTCGCCACTTTTTCATTTGCTCAATTTCTTGTTTTTGTGAACCAAGTATTTTCTTAACTATTGAGCTACTGTGATTAATGTCACTCATTTTCGGGATGTGGGTCACGTTTTGTTGAGGTGAGCTAAATTACTGTTTGTACCAAGCTTGCCGCCACTGTTTCATTTGCTCAATTTCTTGCTTTTGCGAAGTCAGAATTTCTTGAGACAATTTCTTCATTTCCGGGCGTTTTGACTTCTTCAAAGCATCTTCAGCCATCACTAAAGCTCCTTCGTGGTGGGGAATCATCGCATTGATAAATCGCAAGTCAAATTGGTCGTCAGCGGCCCCTAAATCCATGCTCATCATCATGCTTTGCATTTGTTCGGGAGTCATTGCCATCATGTGACCCATTGGAGCGTGATAAGCCATCGGCGTACTGCTGGCTTTGGGATACCAAGCTTTTCGCCACTCTTTCATTTGATTTATTTCGCGGTTTTGAGCAGCAATTATATCAGTCGCAAGTTTTTTCATTTCCGGGCGTTTGGATTGTTTAAGCACATCTTGAGCCATGTTTACAGCACCTTGATGGTGTACTGTCATGCCATCAATAAATCGCAAATCGTAGTCGGCATCAGCCGGGCCTAAATCCATTGACATATCGTGATTCATGCCATGATTCATACCACCCATGCCGCCGCCTTGTGCCACGTTTTGCTTGTTGTTTGCTTCGGTTGCAGCCGTAACGTTTGGGGCTTGAGTTTCACTGGAAGGGGCTTTTGAACAAGCTGCAAGCACTCCACTGGTTAAAGCGGCTGTGGCGGTCAACATCAGTGCTGCAAAGCCTGTTTTCAATGAAATTGGTTTCATAGAGCTTATATCCTTAAAACGGCCATTTATTTTCAGTTTTTCACATATAAATGAAATTAGGATGAAATTTTTGCGGCGAACTTGTAAAGAATTATTGCTCTGCCCTCGATCGCACTCAAAGTTAAGATTTACAGAACTCACTTGAACCTGATTATGTAGGGTACGCAGTGCGCGCCTTACGCCTATGGGTAGCGTGTCAAACCACTTTTTTCATAATTCCTGATTTATTTTACAATTCCCCTTGACTCTCCTGTGGACTGGAGACTTTACAATGGAGTTAATTCATTGATTGAGCAGAGTAGTTTCTGCTGAGGTTGAAATTATGACTTTACAGCTAAAAGTTCCTAAGATGGCTTGTTCTGCTTGTGCGACTACAATCACAAAAGCAGTCCAAGCCATTGACTCAGCCTCAAAAGTTGAGGCCGATCTCAAGACAAAATTGGTCACGATTCAAACAGCTAAGTCAGAAAGTGAAGTTAGGAAAGCGATCGCATCTGCTGGCTATCCAGCTATTTAAAGACAGAAGGTAATTGTCTAATTTAGGAGGGGATCTATGGACAATCTCACACTTAAATTGCGGGGCATGAGTTGTGCTTCTTGTGCTTCATCTATCGAACAAGCCATTCAATCTGTTCCCGGCGTACTTGAGTGTCATGTCAATTTTGGGATGGAACAAGCAACCATCCAATACGACTCCCAGCAAACCAACTTAGAAACTATTCAATCGGCGGTTGACGATGCGGGATACGAAGCTTTGCCGCTTCAAGAAATGGCGGCGCCAGAGGATGATTCCGAACAAGCCGATCGCAAATCGGAATCTCAAACCTTGCAGCGAAAACTCTGGACAGCAGGTATCATCAGCATCCTGCTAGTTGTGGGCGCTATTCCAGCGATGACCGGCTTGCACCTGCCATTTATTCCCGCGTGGCTGCACAATTATTGGCTGCAATTAGTCCTGACATCCCCCGTACAATTTTGGTGCGGGAAATCGTTTTATGTGGGAGCTTGGAAATCCCTAAAACGGCGGGTGGCAACAATGGATACTCTGATTGCCTTGGGTACAAGTGCTGCTTACTTTTATTCTGTATTTGTGACATTTTTCCCAGGCTTATTCACAGCCCAAGGTTTAAATTCTGGCGTTTACTACGAAGTTGCCGCCAGCGTTATTGCCTTAATTTTGTTGGGGAAAACCCTAGAAAATCGGGCGAAGGGAGAGACTTCGGAGGCCATTCGCAAACTCATGGGTTTGCAAGCAAAAACTGCTCGGATAATTCGCAACGGGGAAGAGTTGGAAGTGCCGATCGCCCAAGTGGAGATTGGCGATGTCGTGCAGGTGCGGCCGGGCGAGCAAATCCCCGTAGACGGAGATGTAATTGAGGGGGCTTCGACGGTAGACGAAGCAATGGTTACGGGAGAAAGTTTGCCTGTCAAAAAGCAGCTTGGCGACGAAGTTATCGGAGCCACAATTAACAAAACTGGCAGCTTCCAGTTTCGGGCGACAAGAGTTGGCAAAGATACATTTTTAGCTCAAATTGTCAAGATGGTGCAGGACGCACAGGGTTCAAAAGCACCGATTCAAAAGTTAGCAGACCAAGTGACTGGTTGGTTTGTTCCCATAGTAATTGCCGTCGCTTTAGCTACTTTTATTATCTGGTTTAACGCGACTGGAAATATCACTTTGGCGATCGTAACAATGGTGGAAGTGCTGATTATTGCCTGTCCCTGTGCTTTGGGCTTGGCGACTCCGACTGCTGTGATGGTGGGAACTGGGAAAGGTGCAGAAAACGGGATTTTAATTAAAGGAGCCGAGAGTTTAGAATTGGCTCACCAAATTCAAATTATCGTGTTAGATAAAACTGGAACTCTCACAGAAGGCAAGCCGACTGTAACTGATTTTGTGACCATTAAAGGAACGGCGAACAGCAATGAGTTAAAGTTGCTGCAATTGGCGGCGTCTGTAGAGCGAAATTCGGAGCATCCTTTGGGGGAAGCTGTTGTTAGATATGCTCAATCCCAAGAGGTAAATTTGACGGATGTTAAGAATTTTGAGGCGATCGCCGGGAGTGGTGTACGAGGGGTTGTAGGCGGAAAGTCGATCGCCCTGGGAACGCTGAGGTGGATGCAGGAACTCGGCTGCGATACTGAATATCTGGAACTGCGGGCGAGAGCTTTGGAAGTTGCAAGCAAAACGGTTGTTTGGATGGCTGTAGAGGGCAAAATAGAGGCAATTCTGGGCATTGCTGATGCCCTCAAACCCTCGTCAGCGCAGGCCGTGAAAGCGCTTCAAAAACTTGGTTTGGAGGTGGCGATGCTGACTGGAGATAATCGCGCGACTGCAGAGTCGATCGCCCAATCCGTGGGCATTACTCGCGTTTTTGCGGAAGTTAGACCCGACCAAAAAGCAGCTCAAATCCAAGCCCTGCAACGGGAAGGAAAAATTGTCGCGATGGTGGGAGATGGGATTAACGATGCACCGGCTTTGGCCTTAGCAGACGTGGGAATTGCGATCGGCACCGGCACAGATGTGGCGATCGCCGCCAGCGACATTACCTTAATTTCAGGAGATTTGCAAGGCATAGTTACAGCAATTAAGCTTTCCCGCGCCACCATGCGGAACATCCGCGAAAATCTGTTTTTTGCGTTTATTTATAACATCGCTGGAATACCGATCGCGGCGGGAATTTTGTACCCCATTTTTGGCTGGCTGCTAAATCCAATTATCGCCGGTGCAGCAATGGCTTTCAGTTCAGTCTCTGTAGTTACTAATGCTTTGCGATTACGGAACTTTCAAGCCAAATCTAGTGCATAAATTTGGAGGAATGAGAAAAATGTTACACCATCGTCAATTTTGGGGAAGTCTCGCGAGTTTAGGACTTGTGATGGGAATTGCATCGGGAGTTCAAGCTGCCGAAATGTCCGTCCCGCATTCTACTTCAACGACTCAATTCCGCAGCATTGAACAGCCACTAGGTTTAAAAGTTGGCGTAACAATAGGTGGTTTGACATTAATAGGTTTGGAATTGTGGTGGTTTTTGTTCAGTAAAGCTAAAGGGCAGAAAGCTGAATATATTCAGGGGATACAAGAGTTGACTATTACTGTAGACGGGGGTTATGAGCCTGCCACTGTAGTTGTGAAAGCAGGTAAATTAGTCCGGCTCAATTTCTTGAGGCGCGACCCCAACAGTTGTCTGGAAAAAGTGTTGTTACCAGATTTTCACATTGTGCGCGAATTACCTCTAAATCAGGTGACGGCTGTTGAATTCACCCCTCAAAAACCTGGACGATACTTATTTACTTGCGGCATGAATATGTTTAGGGGTGTGGTGGAAGTACAAAGCTAAATCAAATAGACAGTTATCAACCTGTGGCAATTGCGACGGTTGAGGCGCGAGTTTTTTCAGCAAGAAATCGCTAAAATAGATTAAAGCTTAAAAAATTTGGAGTGAGCTAAATGCAACTACTACACACGATGCTCCGAGTCGCCAACCTGGAAGAGTCCCTCAAATTTTACACCGAGGTTCTGGGCATGAAATTGCTGCGGAAAAAGGACTATCCAGACGGTAAATTTACTCTGGCTTTTGTGGGCTACGGCGATGAATCAGACACTACAGTTTTGGAGTTAACATACAACTGGGGCGTCACAGAGTACAATTTGGGTGATGCTTACGGTCATATTGCGATCGGCGTTGATGACATTTACGGTACTTGCGAAGAAATTAAAGCTCACGGCGGTAAAGTTAGTCGCGAACCCGGCCCGATGAAGCACGGTTCAACAGTCATCGCTTTTGTGCAAGATCCAGATGGATATAAAGTTGAATTAATTCAACTGGCAAATCAAGGTAGCAACACCCAGAAAGTAGCAGCAACAACCGCATCCTAAATTTCTTAAGAGGGGGAAGGGGAAGGAAAAACTATCTTCCCTCTTCCGTTTTCCTTTTGACAACAGTCGTACCCACAACTGTCAACTGTCAACTGTCAACTGAAACTTTTAATGCGATCGCACCGACGGTACAAACTGTTGCAAATAAATTTTTTGCCACAATATAGAAAAACTGCTCCCTATTTGGCTTAAGCTATCAAATTTTGGAAGTAATTTAGATTCTCGGCGCTGGTTTAAAGCAGCGATCCCAGAAAAAAATACAGATAATACTAACAAAAATACTACTATCACACTAAATAAAATAGTCCAATAAACTAAAAATTCGCTTGTGTAGCTGACCGCGAATATCCACTTAATCACTAAATCCGATAAATACAAAAACAGCCCTACTGAAAAACCCACCCTGAATAATAGCCACGTCCACTTAAACATATCTGTTGCAGTCTTGCTATTTTTGGACGCAGAAAGTTCTAACTCTCTAATTTGGCTGTTAATATTTGAGGTGATTTCATACAAAGTATGCTGCAAAGCATCTCTGATATAATTGAGTTCATTGTCCAGGTTTATGCACTGCTCGGATGTACTTTTATCCAAGCTCAGGTTTTGGATTTGTTTGCGGTGCGCCGCCAGTTTATTGTCTAGAGTGTAATCCCATTTTTCTAGCCGATCTACAGTCAAATACAAAAGTTCCCTATTAGCATCTAACAACCTCTGGCAATTTATGATTGACTTAACTAACTTGCTGAGATTGTTGATATGCTCCTCTAGAGTATTTTGGGATTCCCTTTGTGTAGCTGACAATAAACTTGCGAGTTCGACATCCCGATCGCCACACAGCGACAAAGCCTCACCATACAAGTCGTCAATTTCCATTTGACCGAAATACAGTGACGCTTTGTACTCTTCTATTTCGGGAAGAGTCAGACATTCTAAGGGCTGATATTTTACCTTAAATTTATATACCAGCGCTGTCATAATCTGCGCCGATTTTCGGTCTAGCTTATCTTTGTAAGGTTCTAAAATAATTGTAGCTAGATTTTTTACTTTCGCTTCCGGGTGGTGCAGGAACTCAAAAATTTTGGCAAGTATTTTAGAGAATTCCCAGTCATTAAAATTATTTTCTGCAACTTCCAAAAAGTTTGTTACCGCTGCATCGTTTTCAGCATTCAATTTGTACGGGCCCGTAAGTGCGATCGCAGCAAATACTCGATCGATCCAAAACAGATATTCTTCGCAATCCATTGGCAGACTGGGCAGCAGCCAGCTAGGGCCGTACACCCAAAAATCGAGACAATTCTCATATTCCTTGTGGCTGTCATGTCTGCTGCTGTCACCTAAAGCAATTTTGTTGCTTGCTAATAGTTGAATTTGCTCTTCTACAACCCGTCGCTCAATTTCCTCTGCATTGATTGTGGCATTGACAGCACCTTCCTTGCCTTGCCATTGGCCTGCTTCATCCAACCAAATTGACTTAATACTAACAGCCGCAGACCACCGAATTAAAGGAGTCGCTCCCCCTCGCGCTTCCTGTTCTAACGCCGCCAGCAGATTTTTGCTAAAATCACTTGCTCTAGCTTCTCTCTCACTTGATATCAGCCCCTCTCGCACATTCCCCAATGCCTGAATTGCCAAAGCCCGAAACAGCAAATTCGGATGCGGTTTTCTGACGGCTTGCGGTATATTTTCTCTGAATATTCCGCTGTTGGGTACGCCCAAAACTTCAGCAAAAGGCTCGATGCCGCACTGTTGCAGGAATTTTTCAACTAGGTTTATTCTTTGCCAAGGTTGAGTATATTTAGTGAGAAGGAAGATGAGTGCTGTGCCGCTGCACCCCCTTGACTCAGGGATGTTAGTGCGATCGAGTTTCCACACATTGCTCGTCATAATTTGTCGCCATGACAATTGCTAGATATGGAGGCCGTTGTTGGATGCTGAATTCAGCATTACATTTACTATGGCTTTTTGTCAATATTAGTCTTGGACGCATAGGGAGTTATCAACCCGGTTTCACGAGTAAGTTTATTATAACTCAAGCCTAGATTTTTCCTATAAACCTAGTTGATCAAGGCCAATGTGCGTCCCGAACTCAATATATTATTTAGCAATAATTGGTCAAATGTCACACTTTTAGATTTTGCCACGAAACTCAACCTACTAAAGTCATTTTTTTGTCGGATCTTTTAAGATTTTGTCGCTCACCATTTTGTCAACGATTAAGTCGCTGATAATTTGAGCTCCGTGGGATGTAAAGTGCAAGCCGTCATTATTTTTTACATAGCCTCGCTTACCAGATTTATTAGCCATTACAGGAACAAATTTTCCGGCTTTTCCAAAAGTGTCCCAAGTAGAAATAAATTCGATTTTGGATGAAGATTTGCTGGCATTTTTATAAATATCGTTCATGATGGGAAAAGCTTTGAGATACGGAGATTTGTTAGGGATCGATTGACCGACCCAATACACTTTTCTGACGGATGACGAATCCAGTAACTTGGCATATCTTTCAACTCTTTCTTGATAAGCTTTTTGCCATTCCTTGGTCAGGACAGCGCGGCCTTTTCCTTGAGAATCAATGATATTTTGACGATCATTTGCTCCGAACAAAACTATCACTACATCCGGCTGGTAATTATTAAGAATTTGGCGAGTTCTGGCATACCAATCATAATAATCTATCCGATTTAATCCAGTCGAGACCTTATAGTCTATTTTGGTATCGGCGATATTGTATTTTTTCTTAAGAGTGTACTGGAGTTGAATTCCTAAGTCGAACATTACCGAATCTCCAATAAATAAAAATTTGCGATAAGGTATGGTCAGTTTGGGTTTAGCTGGAGTTGTTTTTTTAACTGAGGTTGGTTTTTTAACTGGAGTTTGTTTTTGAGGATTAGCAGGCTTTGGGGGTTCAACGGCAGCTTTTGTTTCGGTTTTGACAGGAGGAATTTCTGCTTCTTTGGGGAGGCTATCGAAGTTAATATCTTTAATTTTGCTCCAAAAATCTTGTTCTGATTTTCTGAAACCGTCTATTTCGATCTGGCGCGCTGCTTCTTTGATTTCTGGACTGGCGAAAGGAGTTGAAGCAAAGCTTTTTAGAAATAATGATAAGTTTGAAAATATTAAAGTGAGAATTACAGAAGTAACAATCAGCAAAATTTCCCGGTCTTTCATATTTCTTAGAAATTAAAGTAAATAAAAGGCGGCATGGTACTTGGCCCCAACATCAAGATAGTATACACGAGCAGCGAAACTAAGACAACCCGAAAAAAAATGTTTTTTAATGACAATACGGTTTGCAATAGTTCGGAGATGCGATCGCCCCACAAGTTGATCGTGCCAATGACTGCAATTACTAAATACAATTGCCAAAAGTTAAATTGAAAAGTGGCTACCGCAGGATTGACAATTCCTTCAAAAAAACTCACCGCCGTTTCCCAGTTGGGAGTGCCGAAAAATACCCAGCTACAAGTAACAAAAGTAAATGTTAGCAGCCAACTGCAAAATTTAGCCAATCTGGGAAAGGCATAGTCTAATTTAAAGTGGATAGCTTGGGGGAGATCTTTACATAAATGGTTGACAATTAATCCTAAACCGTGAATTGCTCCCCAGAAAATAAAGTTTAAACCTGCGCCGTGCCACAATCCACCGATCGCCATTGTTAAAAAGAGATTGAGGTACTTCCTCAACTTGCCGTATTTGTTGCCGCCAAAGGGAAAGTAAACGTAATCCCTCAGCCACTCGGAAAGACTGATGTGCCACCTTTTCCAAAATTCTTGCAGGCTGAGCGATCGGTATGGCATATTAAAGTTGGCAATGGGTTTAAAACCCAGCAAACAGGAGATGCCGTTGGCTAAATCCGAGTAGCCACTGAAATCTACGTAAATTAAACAGGAATAGGAAATTGCCGCGAGGATTAAATCGATGCTGCTATACTGCTGGGGGACTGTGAATGGCAGTTGAGTGAAGTTAAACAAAAAGCTCGATAAAGTATATTTTTTGAATAGTCCCGACAAAATCAAGACTATAACTTCTTCGATTTGATAGTCGTATTTTTTAGGTGAATTTAACTGCGAGTAAAATTCGCGGGCTCGCGAGATTGGCCCGGAGGCAATTTGGGGAAAGTAGGTAATGTAGGTGGCATAGTCTACAAATTTTGGACAAGGGATTTTTTGCTGGTAGCAGTCGATTAAATGAGAAATCATTCTAAAAGTGTAGAAAGACACGCCGACGGGGGCGATTATTTGCAAAACTGGAAAGTTGGCTGGAATTTGTAGCTGGTTCAGTACCTCAAATAAAGAAGTTACAAAGAAGTTGCAATATTTAAAGATGCCGAGATAGCCAATGTTGAAAATTAGACCGGAGATTAAAGCAATTTTTTTATACTTACTGTTGCAGAGAACCCGGAGAATGATATAATTGTAGAGTGTCGATAAAATAAGCAGCAATAGAAAGTCTAAACTCCAAAAGGAATAAAATAATAAACTCGAAACTAACAAGACAATTTTATACAAATCTACTTGGGGTTTCACCGAGACGATCGCGCTAAAAACAATTAGGAAAAATACTAAAAATTGGTAAGTGGGAAATAGCATAAATTTTCAGTTGCTAAAAAATCTTGATTCTGGCAATATTTTTATAAGTACGGCCAGCGAACCTATCCCGAAGGGAATCGCCCTAGTCGGTCTGAACGCACCAAATTTCGGGGTGGATTGCCGACTGTAAGCTTTTGCAACAGGTCAATTAGGTTATAACTTCCGCCTTAGTTAACCGCACTCAGAAATTCATAATCCTGTTTAAAGATTATGATGGTTATGAGACGATGTATTAACGGATAACAACAGGAATCCCCTTGATTGCGAGGAACCAACGTGCAGCCAACAGACCCTAGCAAATTTACAGATCAAGCCTGGGAAGCCATTGTCAAATCCCAGGATGTAGCCCGCCGCTTTGCCAATCAGCAGCTAGAGGTTGAACATTTAGCCATCGCCCTTCTCGAACAGCAAGGCCAGGCCAACAGCATTCTCAGCAAAGCTGGAGTTGATGCCCCCCGCTTCGCCCAGCAGTTAGATGCTTTTGCCAAACGACAGCCCAGAGTTGCCAACGCTGACCAACTATACCTCGGCCGCGGCTTAGAAGTGATGTTAGATGTTGCCGAGGCCACCAGGGCGACTTGGCAAGATAATTTTATCGCCGTTGAACATTTATTAATTGGTTTAGTAGAAGACGAACGAGTCGGCCGCAGGTTGCTGACAAAAGGCGACGGGCCGCCGGGCCGCCCAGGTTACGATCGCAAACCCCCAGCCGGTACACTCGATCGACCAAAACTCGAAGAAGCAATCAAATTAGTCCGCGCCACCGCTAAAGCCCAAGAAAAAAATTCCGAAACGGGGAAAGGCAGCCGCAGCAGCGCTAAAGCGCAAGATCAAGATGGCGAAGCTAACTCCGACGCCCTCAGCAAGTACGGCCGCGATTTGACAGAAGCCGCCAAAGCCGGCAAACTCGACCCAGTAATCGGCCGCGACGAGGAAATCCGCCGCGTGGTACAAGTTCTTTCCCGTCGTCAAAAAAACAATCCGGTGTTAATTGGCGATCCCGGAGTCGGAAAAACTGCGATCGCCGAAGGTTTAGCCCAGCGAATTGTCAACGGCGACGTACCGGAATCTTTGAAAAATCGCCAGCTATTTAGCCTCGACATGGGCAGTTTAATTGCTGGGGCAAAATTCCGGGGCGAATTTGAAGAACGATTGCGGTCTGTCCTGCGGGAAGTCATCGATTCCGACGGGCAAATTGTCCTATTTATTGACGAATTGCACACGGTTGTCGGGACTGGTGGCGGTGGCAGTTCCGGTTCGGGAATGGATGCGGGAAATTTGTTAAAACCAATGTTGGCGAGAGGTGAATTGCGCTGTATCGGCGCTACAACTCTCGACGAATTCCGCAAGAATATTGAAAAAGATCCTGCACTGGAACGTCGCTTTCAACAAGTATTTGTCGGCGAACCCAGCGTTGAAGATACTGTTTCGATTTTGCGCGGATTGAAAGACCGTTACGAACGCCACCACGGGGTAAAAATTACTGATTCGGCCCTGGTAGCTGCTGCAACTCTGTCTTTTCGCTATATTTCCGATCGCTTTTTGCCGGACAAGGCGATCGACCTTGTAGATGAAGCGGCCGCCCACTTGAAAATGGAGATTACCTCTAAACCTGTGGAATTGGAAGGCATTGACCGCCGGGTGATGCAGTTGGAAATGGAAAAATTGTCGATCGAAGGCGAGGGCAAAGGTGCTCTAGCCCCTGGGCTCGGCTTCCGCGTCGAACGCATCACATCTGAGATTGACATTTTAAAAGTTAAGCAGGAAAAATTGTCCTCTCAGTGGTTGGGCGAAAAGCAGTTGTTGGATGCAATCAATAAATTGAAAGCAGAAGAAGACCAATTGCGAGTCCAAATCGAACAAGCAGAAAGGGCTTACGATTTGAATAAAGCCGCACAGTTAAAGTACGGCAAGTTGGAAACGGCGGTGCGCGATCGCGAAGCGAAAGAAGCGGAACTTTTGAAACAGCAAGCTCAAGGTTCTTCCCTGCTGCGCGAAAAAGTTACTGAGGGCGATATTGCGGAAATTGTCGCCAAATGGACGGGCATTCCGGTTAACCGGTTGTTAGAATCCGAACGCCAAAAATTGCTGCAATTGGAAAAACATTTGCACCAAAAAGTCATCGGTCAAGAGGAAGCTGTAACAGCCGTGGCGGCGGCAATTCGGCGCGCTAGGGCGGGTATGAAAGATCCGGGGAGGCCGATCGGCTCTTTCTTGTTTATGGGCCCCACAGGCGTCGGAAAAACTGAGTTAGCGCGGGCTTTGGCGGAGTTTTTGTTTGACAGCGATGATGCGATCGTCCGTATCGATATGTCGGAATACATGGAGAAGCACAGCGTTTCTCGGTTGGTAGGAGCTCCTCCCGGATATGTCGGTTACGATGAAGGGGGACAACTTTCCGAAGCTGTGCGGAGACATCCTTATTCGGTAGTGCTGTTTGACGAAGTGGAAAAAGCGCACCCGGACGTATTTAACATTTTGCTGCAAGTGTTGGATGACGGCAGAATTACCGATTCTCAAGGTCGAGTGGTTGACTTTAGAAATACCGTAATTGTGATGACTAGCAATATCGGCAGCGACCACATTTTAGACGTGTTTACTAAGAAGGAAAAAACCGTCAAAAAACCTGCGAGTCGGAAGCAGGAAACGAAAGATTTGTCAAGTCAAAAGACAGATTATAAAGTGGCTGCCGATGGTACCGTTGAGGTGTCGGCCGAGCGAGTCGATGTTGATACTGTAACTAAGAGTGAAAACAAGACTGAACACAAGACTGAAAACAAGAGCGAAAATGAAAATTTATTGACTCAAGACCGGGAGACAGACCAAGAGTACGAACAGATGTTAAAACGGGTGATGACAGCGCTGCGATCGCACTTCAGGCCGGAATTTCTCAATCGGGTGGACGAGATAATTTTGTTCCACACTTTGAGCAAGGTCGAACTGCGGCAAATTGTCAGCATTCAAGTCAAGCGGATCGAGCGTTTGTTGGCCGAGCAAAAAATCACTTTGGAACTGTCGGATGCGGCGAAAAACCATATCACAGATGTCGGTTACGACCCGGTTTACGGCGCTCGTCCCTTGAAACGCGCTATCCAGCGGGAGTTGGAAAACCCGCTGGCTAACAAGATTCTGGAAAATGCGTTTGTCGAGGGAGATACAATTGCGATCGACTGCGAAAATAACTCTTTGCAATTTCGCAAAAAAGATTCTCGCCCAGCGCTGACAGGTAACAGTTTGTAGTTGCCGAATAGTTTGGAACAGGCATCTTGCCTGTTCCACAAATAATAAGTCTTCTTGTGGAACAGGCATCTTGCCTGTTATTGAAAATTAGGAATAGGCATCCTGCCTGTTATTGAAAATGGTGAAACCTGTTACTTGATATCAATAATTCGAGATGGTGCTGCTGCCGTAAGCATCCATGCTGTAGGCGGGAACGCGAACGCTGTAATCCATCTCTGTTGCTGTGATTGCTACAGCCAATTTTTCAAAAGAATCATCGTTCCAATTCCGCTCGTGGATGGGCTTTGACTGTTCCCCAAGGAAATATGCTTGAGTGCCAATTACTGAGGCTGCGACCCAACCGACGATTAAAAGAGCGATTACAATAGCCATATTTGCTTTTTCCTTAACTTTTGTTGCTTTATGTAAACTAATGTAACGAAAATTAGTAATCAACGTCAAGGTACTGTAATGTCGTGGCAACCGTCCGGCAGGTAGTAAATACCGCACCTAATCCTGAGTCTGTAGGGTGTGCTTAGTGTCAACAAGGGATCTAGACTGGGCTACTAGCGAGAGATACAGAGGGGTTTCAGGCTTAAGTTGACACGCCTTGGTAGGGTGTGCACCGCGCATCGGTAGCTAGCACAGTACCCGGATTGTGAACTGTATCCGAAATAGCAAAACAGATTTTTGAGATTTTATAGTTAAGAAATTATAAGTTTTGCGTTAATAAATTACGATTAAAAGTCTGCCGCTGGCATGAGGAATTGCGGTCAAATTATGAGTTATGATTTATCGGTTTGGATGGGAACTAACAAATCCCAATTACCAAATTTTAAGTACAAATTACTAATTACCAATCATCGCTACAAATCATGCCCAACTCAATGTTAAATGACGACCCCTTGTGGTTCAAAGACGCGATTATTTACGAAGTACCAGTTCGGGCTTTTGCAGACAGCAATGCAGACGGGATCGGCGACTTTAGAGGACTGACAGAAAAACTGGATTACCTGCAAAACTTGGGAGTAACAGCAATTTGGGTACTGCCATTTTTTCCGTCGCCGCTCCGAGACGACGGCTACGATACATCTCACTATACTACGGTTAATCCGATTTACGGCACCTTAGAGGATTTTAAAGACCTTTTAGAAGCAGCGCACGAGCGGGGAATTCGAGTCATTATTGAGTTAATCGTCAACCACACTTCCGATCAGCACGCTTGGTTTCAGCGAGCGCGCCGCGCCCCAAAAGGCAGTAACGAAAGAGATTTTTATGTGTGGAGCGACACGCCGGAAAAATATCAAGATGCTCGGATTATTTTCAAAGATTTTGAAACCTCTAATTGGGCTTGGGATGCGGTAGCAAAAGCTTATTACTGGCACCGTTTTTATTCCCACCAACCCGATTTGAATTACGACAATCCCGCCGTCCGCCAAGCCATCTTAGATGTGGTAGATTTCTGGTTGGCCCTGGGAGTAGACGGACTGCGGATGGATGCGGTGCCTTACCTGTACGAGCGCGAAGGTACTAACTGCGAAAACCTGCCAGAAACTCACCAATTCCTGAAGCAATTGCGGCAGCACGTAGATGAGAAATTCCCGAACCGGATGCTGCTGGCTGAGGCGAATCAGTGGCCGGAGGATGCGGTTGAATATTACGCTAATGGGGATGAATGTCACATGAACTTTCATTTTCCGCTGATGCCACGTTTATTTATGGCTTTGCATATGGAAGATAGCTTCCCAATTAGCGACATTCTCCAGCAAACTCCACATATTCCCAATAATTGTCAGTGGGCATTATTTTTGCGGAATCATGATGAATTGACGCTGGAAATGGTGAGTGATGAAGACCGAGATTATATGTATCGGGTTTACGCTCAAGACACTCAGGCGAGAATTAATTTGGGCATCCGCCGCCGCTTGGCTCCTTTGATGGGAAATAACCGCCGCCGCATCGAGTTGATGAATGCTTTGCTGCTGTCTCTTCCGGGTACGCCGGTGCTTTACTACGGCGATGAAATTGGCATGGGAGACAATATCTATTTGGGCGATCGCAACGGGGTGAGAACTCCGATGCAGTGGAGTGGCGATCGCAATGCCGGTTTCAGCCGTGCTAACCCGCAGCGGCTGTACGCACCGCCAATTGTTGACCCTGAATATCACTACGAATCTATTAACGTGGAAGCGCTGCGGGCGAATCCTAGTTCTCTTTGGTGGTGGATGAAACGCCTAATTGCAATTAGGCAGCGCTTCCAAGCATTCGGTCGCGGGACTTGCGAGTTTCTGTACCCGGAAAACCGCAAAGTTTTAGCTTTTGTACGCACTTATCAAGACGAACACATCCTCGTAGTGGCTAATTTGTCGCGCTTCGTCCAGACGGCAGAATTAGACCTTGCGCCTTTTAAAGGTGCTGTTCCCGTGGAGATTTTCGGCCGCACGGAGTTTCCTCCTGTTGGCGAGTTGCCTTACTTTTTGTGCTTGAGTCCTCACACGTTTTACTGGTTTACTCTTACTGTTAAAAATGAAGATTTTTCGTCGCACGGTCATCATACAGACTTGCCTAGTTTAGCGGTGATTGGCAATTGGAAAACTGCTTTTGCTACAAGTCAGTTAAGCGATATGCTGCTCAATCTTTTGCCGGGATACCTGCGACGCCATCGCTGGTATAGCGGTACAGACAGGACAATTCAATCATTAGAAATAAGTGATGTTGTACCAGTTGAATGTAAAGATAGTGCGGGGGAGCAATCTCAAGTTTACATTCTGTTCTTGCTGTTGAATTATACTGAAGGTATGCCGGAAACTTACGTTTTGCCTTTAGGTTGGGAAGAGATGAAAGGTGATGTGGACGATCGGGCGATCGCGCGCCTGCACTTCCCAGAAACCAACAAGGAAGTCGGCATACTATTTGATGCTGCTGGGGAGAAAGGTTTTCTGAGCTCGCTGCTGGGGGCGATCGCCAATTCTCGCAGTTACACAGGTGTGGCAGGTCAACTGCTAGGAATTGCCGACAGTGCATTCAAATCAGAAGAAGAGTTAGCGCAGCTCGAACCTCACCTGTTCAAAAAAGAACAAAGCAATACATCTGCAGGTTACGGCGACCGCTTCGTCCTAAAAATATTGCGAAAAGTCGAGGAAGGAATTAACCCTGAATTAGAAATCGGACGCTTTTTAACAGAGCGCAACTCGATCCAACACTACGCTCCAATTACCGGAGCATTGGAATATCACACACCAGCACAACAAGTCCTTACAGTCGGAATCCTACAAAAATTAATCCCCGACAGCGTAGATGCTTGGTCTTATACATTAGACACACTGCGTGACTATTTCGAGCAAGTAATGACAGTAGAAGCAAAGCATTCCGGCGAAAATTTATCTATTTCCCCCGAAAATTATTTACCGAGCGCTTTGACCGGACAAACGCAGCGGCAGCCAAACTCGCTAGTAGCGGATTTATCCCTAGAAATTCCGCCATTAGCTCGCGAACTCATCGGCTCTTACTTAGCATCAGCCGAACTTTTAGGTAAGCGGACAGCCGAACTTCACCTCGCTTTAGCTTCTGACACAGAAAATCCCGCTTTTGCCCCTGAAAGCTTCACCTCCTTTTACCAGCGTTCCATTTATCAACACATGAGAAATCTGGCCGGAAGAACTTTGCTGGAGCTAAAAAAACGGCTGTCCAAACTGCCGCCAGAAATACAAAAATCGGCGCAGACGCTCCTCAACCGCGAAGATTTGCTCATGGAACGTTTCAAGTCTATTTTGAACTTGAGAATCACCGCCGATAGAATTCGCTGTCACGGGGACTTTCATTTTGGGCAAGTTCTTTATACAGGCAAAGACTTCGTAATTATTGATTTCGGAGGAGAACGCGATCGACCCTTAAGCGAGCGGCGGATGAAGAGGTCGCCCCTGCGAGATGTTGCGGGAATGCTGCAATCTTTGAGTTACGCTGTTACTTTGGCACTCCGCAATGAAGTAGAAAGCGGCATGATTCGCCCTGAAAATCTCCCGGAGATGCAGCAGTGGGCGAACGTTTGGCACCGCTGGGTTAGCCTCACTTTTCTTAACAGCTATTTGGTAACAGCAGCCGATGCAAGTTTCTTGCCCAAATCTATACCGGAACTACAAGTTTTGCTGGATGCTTACATTTTGGAAAAAGCGGTTGCCGAGCTAGCCTACGAACTGAATTACCGCTTGGATTGGGCGGAAATTCCGCTTCAGCGGATTCTACAATTGCTGAATTAATAAGGGCGGGTTTATCTATACTCGTTAGGGTGCGTGACTTTTTAGTTCCTCAATTAACAGCGAGATGCTGGAAAGTCACGCACCTTACATGACACCAAATCTGCTTGGATAACGATTTGATCGGCGAATATAATTCGCTCTTCTACAAAGAAATACCGCGCCAAGCGAGGCTAGAAGAAAAGATGGTAAAAAACTGATTTCCTATTACTTAAAATAAAGAGCTGCTTGATACAAAACTTGTTCTTGATGGGTTAACAAAGTGCAGTCAGAAAGCGGGTAAGCCACACAAGTAACAGCATAGCCCGCTTGCAATTCAGACGGCTTCAAAAACTTTTGTTCGCTTTGGTCGATTTCACCGCTCAGCAGTTTGACAACGCAAGCAGAACACTCTCCTTGCTTGCATCCATTCGGCAAGCGAATGCCGGCATCTTCTGCCATATCTAAGATATACTGGTCGTCTGGTACTGCGATCGTGCGATCGAGCGCGAGAGCCTCATTCACCAACCGAACTTGATAAACTGCCATTTTTTCCTTCTTCCTCGCGAAAGGGCGGGTTTACGATGCTGTTAGTCCTACCAAATATTTCGGGTAAAACCCGCCCCTACAACTAGAAAGGGCGGATTTATATCGTGTATATCTAGACAAGTGCTTCTTGATAATCGAGATTTTCACCTAGATAAATAGCCCGAATATCCTCCGGCAAATTTGATTCTAAACTTTGATATCCTTTTTGCAGCAAAGCCTTTACCTGAGCGGGGGAAATAGCTTCGCCTTCTGCTTGCAAATAAGCGGCAATTCTAGTTTCGCTCCAGCGGAAAGTCTGAGCCATCAATACCACTAAACGAGGCAGCGGCGCCAACAATTCCAAGGCTTGTTTGACGTAACACCACAGGGGAGGCGGAGCCGATTGCAAAGAGTAGTGAATCGACTCAACAGGGGGCAATTCAGCTTGATTTATGCAGACTGCGGTAACATTAATCAGCCAGTTTTGGAGACTGAGATTTCCGCCATCAGACTCTTGGATCTCGCGGCGCAAATCCAGGCCTCGCAGTTCGTGATAGATGTGCAGCCAAGTGTGGGCAAACAGGTAATCGCCTTGTACGGGCGATCGCACGGAATGGCGAATTAGGGAGTGTACAATTTGAGCATAGCGGCAAAAAATCGCCGTGAAGAAGCGACCCTGATCGGGATGGTTTTGAAACAGGGTCAATAATTCCTGGTCGCTGTGATGGAACAGGGATTTGACTACAGGATGGTTGAGTTCTGAAAAATTAGGTGTTTGCACAATTGTTCTGGAATAGCTTGGAGAATAAATGCTGGTGCAGCCCGATTCTACACGATTTGTCGATCGACATTCCAGAGTTGAAGATCATTTTTTAGCGGTACGATGCTCGCAGAGCGCTATTTATGGCATTTTGCGGCTTTTTCAAGATAGTATGTGGTGTTAACCCGTGCGATCGAGCTTTTCACACACCAGAAAAGTTATTATCAAAAATTCTGGCTATATTACTTCCCATAAAAAAGAATCTTCACCCGAACAATGCGTGTCGGTTCATCACGATAAATTAAAAGCGAGCGCTTACTTATATCGTTTCCGGTAGCATCAGAATGATACCGAGGACGCAGCAGTGCCGTGTCCTGACTGTGGGTAATATTAATTCCAATGCTACCGGAGTTGATATTACTACTATAAATAACCATATCCTCCGCCCCCCGGTGTTTCAATGACAAAAACATCCCCCGGCTGCATTTCCACAGTCGCCGTACTCCCCAAATCCTCAACTTTTCCATCAACTCTTTCAACATAATTCTGCCCAACTTTCCCCGGTTCCCCCCCATTCAAACCGCAAGGAGAAATCACCCGCCGCCCCGATAAAATTCCCGCCGTCATCGCCTCCCGAAACCGC
Organism: Microcoleus sp. Pol10D4; assembly: GCF_036701555.1. Lineage (NCBI taxonomy): Bacteria > Bacillati > Cyanobacteriota > Cyanophyceae > Oscillatoriales > Microcoleaceae > Microcoleus > Microcoleus sp. Pol10D4. The sequence goes on along the minus strand of NZ_JAUBRA010000002.1, from coordinate 131,457 downwards.
ACTCGCCGCACAACTCCATTACCGCCACTATGAGATCCATTCCCCCCACTATTAGCCCGAATTGCAAAACTTTCTAACAACACCGGGAAGCGCCATTCTAATACTTCTGGGTCTGTTAAACGCGAATTAGTCATGTGAGTTTGAACCGCATCCGTACCATCAAAACTTGCACCAGCACCCGAACCGCCGCAAATAGTTTCATAATATTGATAGCGCTGATTTCCAAAGGTAAAATTATTCATAGTTCCCTGAGAAGCAGCCATCACTCCCAAAGCACAATACAAAGCATCGGTAATATTCTGCGATGTTTCCACATTTCCGGCAACTACCGCCGCTGGATAGCGAGGATTCAGCATACAGCCTTCGGGATTGATGATTTCGAGAGGTTTCAAACAGCCCGCATTTAGAGGAATATCGTCATCTACTAATGTGCGGAAAACATACAAAACACCGGCTTTGCACACCGCAGCCGGAGCATTAAAATTGTTGGTTTGTTGACCGGAAGTGCCAGTAAAATCTATTTTTGCACTGCGCGCCGATTTGTCAATAGTAATCGCTACCTTAATTTGTCCGCCACTATCCATCGGATAAGTAAACTCGCCATCTTGCAAAACATCAATTACCCTGCGTACCGACTCTTCCGCATTGTCTTGCACGAAGCCCATATAAGCTTGCACAGTCTCTAATCCATAATGCTCTATCATCTTGAGAAGTTCTTGTGCACCCCGCTTGTTAGCAGCAATTTGTGCTTGCAAATCGGCTATATTTTGAGCGGAATTGCGAACAGGAAAATTACCCGCTGTCAGAATTTTTAGTAATTCTTTTTCTCGAAAATTGCCCTCGCTTACTAACAAAAAATTGTCAAGCAATACGCCTTCTTCAGTTACTGTTGTACTGTTAGGAGGCATGGAACCGGGAGTAATGCCGCCGATGTCGGCGTGGTGTCCCCGCGAGGCAACATAAAACAAAGGAAGGGAGGAATCACGCTCAAATACTGGAGTAATAACGGTGATATCTGGCAAGTGTGTGCCGCCGTTGTAGGGATTGTTAGAAACATAAACATCGCCGGGTTGAATCGCATTGCCTTGTGCTAAAATTAAAGCTTCAACGCTTTCGCTCATCGAGCCCAGATGTACGGGAATGTGCGGCGCGTTGGCAACTAATTGCCCGTTTTTGTCGAAGATTGCACAGGAAAAGTCGAGGCGTTCTTTGATGTTGACTGAGGAACTTGTGTTTTGCAATGTGACGCCCATTTGTTCGGCGATCGCCCGAAACAAATTATTAAAAATTTCCAGCAAAACCGGATCGGATTTAGCCGCAGATAAACGCGAATGAACGCCGATATTCTCTGCATCCATCTGCGTGCATCTGCGGTTCAAAATTAGATCGTTATTTTCGGTGATTTCCCCTTCCCAGCCCGGTTCTATGATATTAGTTCCCGTAGCTTCAACAATCATAGCAGGGCCTTCTATGCAGTCGCCCGATCGCAAATCCTCTCTTTTATAAACAGGCGTTTTCCGCCACCCGCCAACAACATACATTTGCACCGTTGAAATTGGTTGCACGGGCAAGATGCGCGTCCCATCAGAGGGGGAAATTGTGGATGCTTCCGGCACATCCATTTTTTCTACAACTTCCACCGAAACCGCTTCCACAATCAGCGGTTTTTCTGGCATAATAAAACTGTAACGCTGTCGGTGGGCTGCTTCAAATTCAGCCTGCATCGCCTCAATATTTTCAGCAAAATTGACCGCCAAAACCGAGTCACTTCCCTGATATTTTAAGCGCAGCTTCTTAACAACTAAAACCTCTGACTCATTTTCTGTGTTCTCTGCGCCTCTGCGGTTCAATTCCCTCTTTCCCTCAGCCTCCAATTCGGTTAAAATATCATGCAACTCAGGTAATAATTCTGCATTTAATTGTTGCTCAATCGCCCTTTCGCGAATAGCCCGCACATCAGCCAAACCCATACCGTAAGCGGACAGCACACCCGCATAAGGGTGAATAAATACCCGTTTCATCCCCAAAGCATCGGCGATCGCACAAGCGTGTTGGCCGCCCGCACCGCCGAAACAGCACAATGTATACTCCGAAACATCGTAACCGCGCTGAAGCGAGATTTTTTTGACAGCATTTGCCATCTTTTCCACCGCGATCGCCAAAAAACCCTCCGCCACCTCTTCGGCCGTCCTCTCGCCCCCAATTTCCCCCGCTAATTGCCCAAATTTTTGCTTTACTACGTCAGGGGCGATCGGCAAATCTCCATTCAATCCAAATACTTTCGGGAAAAAATCCGGTTGAATTTTACCCAACATCACATTGCAATCAGTCACCGTCAACGGGCCGCCTTTGCGATAGCAAGCGGGCCCAGGATTGGCCCCTGCAGACTCCGGCCCGACGCGGTAGCGAGCCCCGTCAAAAAAGACAATTGAACCGCCGCCGGCTGCTACAGTGTGAATTGCCATCACGGGCGATCGCAATCTCACCCCAGCAATTTCCGTCTCAAATTCGCGTTCGTATTCGCCGTTAAAATGGGCAACATCTGTGGAAGTTCCGCCCATATCAAAGGTAATAATTTTATCAAAACCTGCCTTTTTGCTCGTTTGAACTGCACCGACAATTCCCCCAGCAGGCCCGGATAAAATACTGTTTTTTCCTTGAAATTGTGCGGCGTCCACTAAGCCGCCATTCGATTGCATAAACATTAATTTGGGGAATTGGGCATTGGGAATTGGGCATTGGGCATTGGGCATTAATAATCCCTCATTCCCGAAATCTGCCTCGATTAACTGACTGATTACTTGTTCGACGTATCGACGTAAAATCGGAGATAAATAAGCATCGACAACCGCAGTATCTCCCCGCGAAACTAATTTCATCAGCGGGCTAACTTCGTGAGATACTGAAATTTGAGTAAAGCCAATTTCTTTCGCTATTTTAGCAACTTGTTTTTCGTGTTCCGAGTAGCGGTAGCCGTGCATGAATACGATCGCACAACTGCGAATTCCCTCATCGTATGCTTGCTGCAAAGACGGGATAAACTCGGGATTGACAGCAGTTAACTCCTCACCTTGAGCGCTGTAGCGTTCTGCAACTTCAATAACTCGATCGTACAGCATCTGGGGCAAAACAATGTGACGCGCGAAAATATTCGGGCGGTTTTGATAGCCAATTCTCAGCGCATCGCCGAAACCTTTAGTAATTAACAGAATTGTGCGATCGCCCTTTCGTTCCAGCAAAGCATTTGTCGCTACCGTTGTCCCCATTTTAATCGCTTCAATTTCGGCGGCGGGTATAGCTGCGTCGGCGGGAATTCTCAAAATCTCGCGAATTCCTTGAACTGCGGCGTCGGTGTAGCGTTCTGGGTTTTCCGACAGCAGCTTGTGAATGACTAACTTACCGTCAGGGCTCTGGGCGACAATATCGGTAAAAGTGCCACCGCGATCGATCCAAAATTGCCAGCGAGTGCGATCGGGATAAGTAGGATTCATATCTCTTTTTTTTGAAATTTTTGCTTGATTAATTTACAAGTATTCAACAAAATTCTGTTCGAGTCAATTCATAAAATTCATAACTTCTCGTCATAAAAGTCATAATTTATGACCGCTCAAACTAGCAGGCGATCGATCGTGTTAATTATAGATGTCGAATGCCATTGACTAACCCCTGACAAACACCAGCCAGAAAATCCAAATCCAAAGTCTCAATCCTATCGCTTTCTCGATGATAATGCGGATTTCGCATATTAGCAGTATCAGTCACCATAATAGCCGGATAACCATTATCCCAAAAAGGAACATGATCGCTGCGGCGAGTATCGGGGACAATTAAACCTCGATTCGGCACCGGCAGCCACTCGCAGGGCTGACCAGATTTGCGAATTTTGCCACTCAAATTAATCAAATCGGGAACCGTCCGCAAAGTGCCAATTAAAGCAATAAAATTACCACTATTTGGATAAAAATATTTCAAGCCAGCGGGATAGCTTTGAGAATTAGAATTATGGTTGCAATAACCCAACATTTCCAAAGAAATCATTAACCGGATTGCCTTTTGCTGTTGCTTGTATTTACCTGCATGATGACTGCTTCCCAAATAACCGTATTCTTCCATATCGAAGGCGACTAATTGCACTGGATATTTGAGTGGTTTAGATGCGATATCCCTTGCGAGTTCCAGCAAAACAGCAACACCAGTAGCATTATCATCGGCCCCAGGTGATCCGGGTGCAGTATCGTAATGAGCACCAATTACGATCGGCGGCAACCGCTTCTTACTCGCCCGATCGAAGGGGGGTAAATCCAAGATAAAATTGTGATGAATTCGGCCGCGCACGGAAAAGTCGTCAATTTCTACAGTTCCCCACTGTGCCAACTGTTCGCGGATGTATTGCTGAGCATAAAAATGCCCTTCGGATGCGAGGTATGGATTGCGATCGCGTACAATTTGAATCAGATGGCTGTGCAAGCGTTCTTTGAGATTCATGCGATCGGAGATACAATGAGTACATTAAGATTATATGAGATTGAATTATGATTGGAGAAGTCAGAATCGAAAATTATAAGTCCATTCAAAAGCTGAAGCTAGAATTAGGACGAGTAACTGTATTGATCGGTGAAAATGGCTGCGGCAAAAGCAATATCCTAGAGGCGATCGCCCTTGCTTCTGCGGCGGCAGATGACAAGCTGGATAACGAGTTTTTAGCATCTAGGGGCATCAGAGTTACAGAACCTCAATTGATGCGATCGGCTTTTGAAATTGACAATTTGATTAAAGATATCAAAATTGAGTTAAGAGGGAATGAGGTACAACCATTCAGTTGTATTTTACAAAATGATAATTTTCCCTATTCTAAGTGGGTTAGTAAAAATTTTTTGGGTGATATTGAAACTTTTCTAAAAACTGCTGTTAAGAGTGTTATTGACAAATACGGTGGGGCAGAAAAACTCCGCTCTATATTAGAAGAAAAAAGGGATTTTTCAGAACCAGAACTATCAAGATTGACCCAAGAGTTGCAAGCATTCTCGCTGATAATTTCCCTCAATATTTTTATAATTTATTCTCCTGAAAACCAAGCCTTAAGAACTTTTGAAAAAGAAGGTCAAATTCAACCATTAGGCATTAATGGAGAAGGTTTGTTTAAACTTTTAAAATTTTTGAGTTCAGATAACCCGGAGCAGCTTAATGAAATAAAGAAAAAACTGCAATTGATAGATTGGTTTCAAGATTTTGAATCTCCTCCAAATTTATCAAGTATTCAAAGCTCTCTCCAAATTAAAGATAGATATTTAGATCCAGATTTAGCTTACTTCGATCAAAGAAGTTCCAATGAAGGGTTTTTGTTTTTGCTTTTTTACTTTGCTCTATTTATTACCGATATCACACCTAAATTTTTTGCAATAGATAACATTGATGCTTCTCTCAACCCCAGATTGTGTCGCAGATTAATGCAAGAATTAGTCGAATTAGCAAAAAAACACGACAAACAAGTTATATTCACAACCCACAACCCGGCAGTTTTGGACGGTTTGGATTTAGATGATGATGAACAGCGGCTGTTTGTGATCTACCGCAACCAATTAGGGCATACTAAAGCTAGGCGCATTCTCAAACCTGAACCTCTAGAGGGACAAGAACCTGTGAAATTATCAGAGGCTTTTTTGAGGGGCTATATCGGCGGACTTCCTAAAAATTTTTAATATGATTAGTTTTGGATTAATTACTGAGGGATTGACTGACCAGATTGTGATTGAAAATATTTTAGCAGGATATTTCAATAGTCCAGATTTAGTTATCACACAACTTCAACCAGAAAGAGATAAAGACAATGACAATAAATCCACATACGGCGGCTGGACTCTAGTTTTTAATTATTGTAAGTCAAGAGATTTTCAAGAAGCATTGTAATTTATTGACTATATCATTATCCAAATAGATACGGATGTTTCAGAAGATTATAATATCCCCAAGCAAGATGAAAACGGTGAATTTACTCCTCAGCAGTTAATTGAAAAAGTTATTGAAAAGTTTAGGGGTGCAAGCGGCGATGATTTTTACAGCAAATATCAACAAAAAATTATATTTGCAATCTCCGTACATTCTATTGAGTGTTGGTTGCTTCCACTGTATTATACGGACAAAAAGAAAAAATCTAAAGTTAAAAACTGTCTCGATACTTTAAATCTGCAAGTTGAGAAAAAACACAAGTTTAGGATCGATGCTAAAAATCCTAAATATTATCGAGTAATTTCAGAACAATATAGCAAGCCTAAAGTTTTGATCAAGCATTACGCAGAAAATCCCAGTTTTAAAATTTTTATAGAAGAGATTCAAAGCAGAGACATTAAGATTGGTGATGAAGAGGATTGGTAATGAAGCAAGTTATTATGTCATATAATAGAAACATAGTTATCGGAGATTACCATGCAAGCATACAAACTGAGAGGTAAAATCGATGCAACTGGCAACTTGGTAGTTGTGGAACCCGTGAATATGCCGCCGGGAGATGTAGAAATCATCGTTTTGCAGCTACCTGATACGGTTAAACAAGCCAGCGCGTCAGAAAATGCGATCGCACCTGAAGCACCTCAAAAAAAGTTTAAAACTAACGTGAAGGCATTTCAAGGTTTATTCGATCGAGATGCTGTACCCGAACCGCTGGATTTTGACGATCCAGACAAACAAGCAAAATGGGAATATTTAAAAGAGAAACATAACTTGTGAAAATCCTGATAGACACCAATATAATAGTAGATGTTGCGCTCGAACGAGAACCTTTCTTTGCTGAGAGCGATCGCATTTTAACTTTTGTTGAAGAAGCACAAATTCAAGGCTATATTTCAGCCTCAACTTTTAGCGACCTTTACTATATTATCCGCAGAGACAGAGGCCGCGATTGGACGCTGGATTTTTTGCGGCAGCTAGCCACATTTTGTCAAGTAGCAACCGTAGATAACTCTGTTATTTCAATGGCATTAACTTGCAACTTCAAGGATTTTGAAGATGCGATTCAGTACAGCACTGCTGTAATCAATCGAATTGATGCCATTGTCACCCGCAACCCGCGAGATTTTCCAGTTACTACTCCTAGGATTTTAACTCCAAATCAGTTAATTCAAGAATTAACCAATTCTCCCTAAACTTTTCCACCTGCTACACTTCTGATTCCAATTCGCTAACCCGCAACTGCACGGGTAATTCTACAGAATTCAACTCTGACGATTCTAATAATCCTGTTGCTTCAACTTCTGCACTCGCTTCACCCGATCGCACTTTTCGCAATTTCTCACCCAAAGTATCCCGCTGATTAATCAAATAAATACTAACCAAAGTCAGCCCGACTCCCATCGATTGCAGCGGATTGAGCACTTCGCCCAAGAACAAATTGCCGAATAGCAAAGCAAATACAGGCGTAAGAAAGGTAAGAGAACTCAAACTTGTGAGACTGCCACTCGAAGCAAAATAAAAGAATAAACCGTAGGCGATCGCACTTCCGAACACAGTAGAATAACCTAACGCCATCCAGCCGGAAAAATCGATATTCACAAACTGTTCAGACTCAGTTGCAGCCGAAATTGCCAACAGCGGCAAACCGCCCAAAATCATGTGCCAACCAGTCGCCACCACCGGGTCAACATAACGGCAAACCCAGCGCACCAAAACCGTACCGACAGCCATCGACAAAGCAGCCAACAGCATCAACCATTCTCCACCCTGAAACAACTGTTCGATACCCGCAGAAACCTCCCTGTTTTCAGGATGAAAAAGCCCCAAAATCCAGCCATCCGGCAACCCAATTAAACTGATGCCCGCAACGCCAATAACTAATCCCAACCAGCCCCAGAAACCAATTTTTTCTTGAAACAGCCACAAACACAAAATCGCCACCGCTAGCGGTTGAGAATCAATCATCACCGAACCCAAGCCGGCACCGGTTCTCGCCAAACCTTCGGCTAAAAAGCCTTGAAACAAAGTAGCGTCAACCAAAGCAAACAGAGAAATCCACAGCCAAGCTTTCCAACCCTGCGGCTGCGGTTTTCCCATTAGTGCCGCCGCCAGCAGCACCAACACGCCCGCAGGTACTAAACGCACGAATGCCACAAACAGCGGCGTTGTGTGCGGCATCACCCCCTTCATGGCTACCATCGCGGTTCCCCACAGGAAAAACGGCGCAATTAGCAACAGCGGGGCAAAAGGCAGTTTTGAATCGGTAAGCTTTAGCTGCATGGCGGAGACTCCAAATAATTGATGAGATTGGCTCTCACGAGAATGATGTAGATTTGTTAAGCAATTTTTACAATTATATATCGCTGTTGAGTTAAATTCGATCGCACTTATGGCAGAGGAACCCGAAACTTAGAGAGTGGAAGAGTCCGAGAGTGAGGGAACCACAGATGCGGAAAATCTTCCCTCTGCCAGATCCGAATGCCTTCTTCCCTCGGATGAGTCAAACTAGAAGTTAGCTACCAAAATCCGTAACATTGCCCGAAAACTGCCCATGATTTGGCCATTCAAGCCCCGCTACCGCAAACAAATAGCCCGTATCGAAATCACCGGAGCCATTGCCGGAGAAACCCGCAAACGAGTCCTAGAAGCTCTCAAAACTGTTGAAGAACGCAAATTTCCCGCCTTGCTGCTGCGGATAGACAGCCCCGGCGGCACTGTCGGCGATTCCCAGGAAATTTACAGCGCGCTCAAGCGTTTGCGCGAAAAAGTCAAAATTGTCGCCAGTTTCGGCAATATTTCAGCTTCGGGCGGAGTTTACATCGGCATGGGAGCCGAGCATATCGTTGCTAATCCCGGTACAATTACCGGCAGCATTGGCGTGATTATCCGGGGCAACAATCTAGAACGGCTGTTAGAAAAAGTAGGCGTTTCTTTTCAGGTGATTAAATCGGGGCCGTATAAAGATATCTTGGCATTCGATCGAGAATTGACCGATCCTGAACAGGAAATTCTGCAAGACTTGATCGACACCAGCTACCAGCAATTCGTGGAAACCGTTGCCGAAGCCCGAAACTTGGCTGTTGAAAAAGTCAAAAGTTTTGCCGATGGTCGCGTTTTTACCGGTCAGCAAGCCTTAGAATTGGGTTTGGTCGATCGACTGGGAACAGAAGAGGACGCTCGCCGCCTTGCCGCCGAACTCGCAGGCCTCGACCCGGAAAAAACCGAGTCTTGCACCCTAGAAAAACAAAAACCTTTCCTAAATCGCGTCTTGGGGAGTAGTCTGGATATATCTGGGCTTTCAGCTTACAATAATGTGCTGGAATTCGAGCTTTCTACTAGCGGTTTGCCGCTGTGGATGTATCGCCCGTGATTAAATAAATTAGTCATTAGTCAGGAGTCAGTAGTCATTCGTTATTCCCTGGAGGATTGGGCGATTGAAATCTGTTGACCTCAAACTCAAATGTGGCGCTTCGCCCATCATAAGCGCTTTGCGCTGGCTTCGCCTACGAGTTCGAGGTAAAACTACACAAACGAAGTCCACTCAAGCGGGGACTAAGAAATAAAGTGGGTATTTAAGCCTAATTTAGTATGACTAATGACTAATGACTAATGACTAATGACTAATAACAAAAATATGGAGGAAATTTGCGTGGAGTGGCAAGTGCGGGGGATTCGTGGGGCAACTACTGCTAGCGAGAATTCGGTGGCAGCAATTCGAGAAGCGGTGAGAGAATTATTAGATGAATTAGAAGCAAAAAATGATATAAATCCCGATTTAATTATTAGTGCTACGTTTTCTGCAACTCGTGATTTAGATGCTGTGTTTCCGGCCGCGATCGCCCGCGAACGTCCTCACTGGTGTAATGTTCCTTTGTTGGACGTGCAGCAAATGCACGTTGAGGGTGCTTTGGAACGCTGCATCCGGTTTTTAATTCACGTTAACTGGCAGGCACATACTGAAATTTATCATCCTTATTTGCGGGGAGCTCAAAATTTGCGCCCCGATAGGAATTTAGCGGTGGCGGTGGCTGGGGAAAAATAATACATTCACTTTGGGCTTGATTTAAAAGTTAACTCACCATTACAGGTGGGTTTATTTTTTACGGGACTTGATACAGTACAAAACCTGCCCTGGGGATATATGGTTAAAAGCTTTTGTTATAAAAAAAACCCGGCTTCTCAAAGAAACCGGGTTTTTTGTCAATCAGACGCTTTTTTGTGATGCAGCCTAATCCCTAAAAAGATGTCATATATAAAACTCCAAAAGTCCTTTTTCCCTTCCAATATTCCCAAACTTTGAGGGGAACCTTTCTCATCCAACAGTGGCTTCACAGCCTCATAAGCAGGCTTGTAATTGTACCAAGGAATAGAAGGCCACAAGTGATGAATCAGATGATAATTCTGCCCCAAAATCAAGATATTTAGAATAGGACTAGGATATACTCTGGCATTTTTCCAACGATCGCGCTCGTGAAAAGGACGGTGCGGTAAATAATCAAAAAATAACCCCAACGCCAACCCCACCACCAAAGCCGGAGAAAACCAAAAATTCAGGACGTAATCTAAATGGTCGTATTGAATCGAGATATACACGATCGCGATCACAAACAAACGGCTAAGAAACCATTCCAATAATTCGTATTTCCGCCACAGTTTGCGCTTAAAAAAGAAAATCTCGTGGTAAAAAAACCTCGCAGCAATCAACCACAAAGGCCCGCCGGTCGAAACATAATGGTCTGGATCGTTATCTGGGTCATTAACGTGGGCGTGATGCTGCATATGTACCCGCGTAAACACCGGGAAAGCAAAACCCAACATCAAGGCGCTACCGTGTCCCAAAATAGCATTAACTGTGCGATCGCGATGGGCTGCATGATGAGACGCATCGTGAATCACAGTTCCAGCCATGTGCAAAGCCAACACGTTCAATAAAAAACAGCACCATTGGGGCCATTCCCAATACCAGAAACCCAAGTAAGAAATCACGATAATCGCTACTGCACTCAAAAACAGCAGCAGTGTCGGATTAAAGTCACCGGGAGGACTCAGAAACTCTTTCGGCACTGTCAGCGGCCGTCCTGCCTCCGACATCTTTGTTAAGACTCCTTAATATTTCACACTTGCGTAGTATAAGATACAAGCCGGACAATAGTAAAGTTTTATGAAAGAACTGAGTTCGATCGCCAGAAACTAGCGTCTGTACAAGCAGCAAAGTATTGCTGTTGTACAAGGATACCAGTCCTAAATTAGCCAAAAGAGTTCAGCAGACCAAATAAAATAAATGGGTATGTCTGTATTTATGTCAAGCCTGAGATCGGAAAAATTTGCAAAAAAGAGCGCTCCCCAAGAAAAAATTACCGATGGGTAAAAAGTCAGATATTCTATATATTGTTCAATACCTGCTTTCTTGACGACTATCAAAATTTTTAAGACTTGAGAGTAGCGTCATTGCTTGTAGTCAGGAACCTCAGCTATCAGGCATGAGGCTTGTAAGAGATTCTTGCGAGCCGTCCTGACCAGCCTAAGACTTTCGAGGTCTACGTTTTTTGAGTCACGACACCCTGGGATGCGAAGCTAGTCCCCTGCCCTGTCATTTGCAGTTAAACAGTTTTAAGGTCACTGAAACAGTGCTGCAAGTTTAACAAGCTCTCAAAACATTGGCGAAGCTAACTTTACCCGTAAGGGAGTTTTGGAGAAGACCACATCTCCACGGAGGGGCAACCATACCCCTCCACCCCAATCCAATGTAAAGCCGTCCTAGAAGGACGGGGTTTCAGCCCTCCGCTACGCTCCGCCCATTTTTCTGATGAAACGTTAGCCGAAATTTAAACACTAAATCCACCTGCCTCCCCAGAACACCGCTGATGCAATTGCCAAAAGCCCTACGCCGGACTAAAATCGTCGCCACCATTGGCCCAGCAACTTCGGATCCACAAGTGCTGCGCCAGCTCATAGAAGCCGGTGCCACAACTTTGCGACTCAACTTTTCCCACGGAACAGAAGAAGACCACCAGCGCAGCATTCGCTTAATCCGGCAAACATCCTTTGAACTCAACCAGCCGGTAGCCATCCTCCAAGACCTCCAAGGCCCGAAAATTCGTTTAGGGCGTTTTGAGACAGGCTCTATAGTTGTCAAAAACGGCGATCCTTTCATTCTCACCAGTCGCCAAGTTCCCGGCACCGAACTCATTTCTTCCGTTACCTACGACCCCCTAGCAGACGAAGTTCCAGAGGGAGCAGTAATTCTGCTTGACGACGGGAAAGTGGAAATGCTGGTCGAAAAAGTAGACCGCGCGGCGCGGGAATTGTACTGCCGCGTCGTCGTCGGCGGGCCGCTTTCCAACAACAAAGGCGTGAATTTTCCGGGAGTTTACCTGTCAATTAAAGCGCTGACTGATAAAGACCGCAAAGATTTAATGTTCGGCCTCGACCAAGGTGTCGATTGGGTAGCCCTGAGCTTTGTGCGGAATCCCCAAGATGTGCTCGAAATTAAAGAGCTGATTGCCAGTGCGGGCAAGCAAGTACCGGTGATTGCTAAGATCGAAAAGCACGAGGCGATCGAACAAATGGAGGAAATTCTCACCCTTTGCAACGGAGTGATGGTCGCCCGCGGCGATTTGGGAGTGGAACTACCCGCCGAAGATGTGCCGATTTTGCAAAAGCGGCTGATTGCTACCTCCAACCGCCTGGGTATTCCGGTAATTACCGCTACCCAGATGCTCGACAGCATGGTCAACAATCCCCGTCCCACCCGCGCCGAGATTTCCGACGTGGCAAACGCGATTCTTGACGGAACTGATGCCGTGATGCTGTCCAATGAAACCGCTGTCGGCAAGTTCCCCGTCGAAGCGGTGGCGACGATGGCGAGAATTGCGGTGCGGATGGAGAGGGAAGGAATAAAGCGGAATATTAGGAATGTAGAAGATATTGGTCGATCGATCCCCAACGGCATCAGCCAAGCAGTCAGCCAAATCTCCGAACAATTGAACGCGGCGGCCATCATGACGCTGACCAAAACCGGCGCCACAGCCCGAAATGTCTCGAAGTTCCGGCCCAAAACTCCGATTTTGGCAGTTACTCCTCACGTAGACGTAGCCCGACAACTGCAATTAGTATGGGGAGTAAAACCCTTGCTGGTGCTGGATTTGCCCTCCACCGGCCAGACATTTCACTCTGCCATGACAGTCGCCCAGGAAAAAGAGTTAGTGTGCGACGGAGATTTAGTGGTGATGACCGCCGGTACTCTGCAAGGCGTTGCCGGATCGACGGATTTGATCAAAGTTGAAGTAGTGACAGCAGTTTTAGGCAAAGGCACCGGTGTCGGTTTGGGATCGGTAAGTGGCATGGCCAGGGTTGCTCGCACTGCTGCGGATGTAGGCAATTTCCACGCTGGAGAAATTTTGGTAGTGGAACGCACAAGTGTTGCTTTTGTCGAGATGATTCGGAAAGCCGCAGGTGTAGTGACGGAAGAGGACAGTTTGACTTCTCACGCCGCGATTATCGGTTTGCGCTTGGGCGTGCCGGTGATGGTGGGCGTAAAGAATGCCACGCGCGTAATTCGCGACGGAACTATGCTGACGCTGGATATGCAGCGGGGTTTAGTTTATTCCGGGGCCAGAGGCGGCTCAACTGACGCGGAAGTCACCGTTTAACTGTTGGTAAGCTACGAGTTGTGGAGTTTTGAATTAAATTCTACAACTCCTTGCTTTTTTTGCTTAGGTTGTGCTATAATTCAAAATTGTCTGTGCCGATGTAGCTCAGGGGTAGAGTATTCGATTCGTAATCGAACGGTCGTGGGTTCAAATCCCACCATCGGCTTTGGGTTTCAGCGATTTTTGATTTTAGGATTTGTGAGAATGTAGCAAATTTGTATCAAAACGCAGTTTAACTGCTCAAAAATGCTCTCGGCAAAGTAGCCGAGAGCATTTTTATTTGCCCTAAATCCTTGTGTGGTGGAGATTATGAATTTTTTCAATCATATCGTTTCCGGTTGCATCGGTATTGTTCAAATGTCCAAACAGTCAGTTGTCATATCAATTCCGGTTGTATCGGAATGATGAAACCGCTCTTGACACAGAGGATACAGAGAAAGGGAAGAGAGAGATGAATAATTCCGATGCCAACGGATTTGATATCCTATCGTTTCCGGTTGCATTGGAATAATAAAATCGAGTCAACATTTAACACTCAACAATTCAGTTTTTCGACCACTCTTTCAACAGTCAACAGTCAACAGTCAACAGTCAACAGAGGACTTACATTCCTGACTACAAACCTGACATCGTATTACTTTGGGGGCCGGGGGATGCGAAAACTCAGGGGACTGAGGATTTGATTGAGAGTTCGCAGTTGTTCAGCAGTACCCAAACAAATCAGCATATCTCCTCCTTCGATCGCAGTTTCTCCGGTAGGCCCGACAATCAAAGTCCCGCCAGCGCGCCGCACTGCTAAAACCAAAGCCCCTGATTGCGATCGCAACTTGGCATCTCTCAAAGTTTCCCCAACGTAGACACAACTATTGGGATCGACCAAAAATTCTTCCATGTAAAAAGAACTGTCGGTACCCGTCAAAACACCGTCTAAAAAATCCATAACTTGAGGCCGCAAAGCCGCCGCCGCCATGCGCTTTCCCCCGGTAATGTAGGGGGATACAACGGCATCGGCGCCGCCCCGCTGCAACTTCTTTACAGCTTCTTCTGTGGTGGCGCGGGCGATCGCCCGTACCTTCGGATTCAGAGTTTTCGCTGACATGACAGTGTATAAATTCTCGGCATCCGAAGGCAAAGCTGCTACTATGCAAATTGCGCGATCGATGCCTACATTCACCAAAGTTTCGTCCAAAGTCGCGTCTCCTTGGACAGCCGTGTACCCCAGCGCCAAAGCTGCCTCAACCGACTGTATCGCCGAATCTATCACCACAAAAGAGATATATTCGGCCTGAAATTCCAAGGCAATTTGGCGGCCAGTGCGCCCAAAACCGCAGAGAATGTAATGCCCGATCAAAGAATCTACCAATCGTCGCTGCTGCCTAATTCTTGCTCCTTCTTGAAAATATCCTTCAATCAGCGCTTCTGTAAAGCGGTTGACGATGAAACCAATCACAATCACACCCATCAAAATCAGGCATATAGTAAACATTCGCCCGCGTTGACCGAGGGGCTGAAGTTCACCGTAGCCCACAGTTGCTAGGGTAAATACTGTCATGTAAGCGGCATCTAGGAAAGACCATTTTTCCACTTGCCAATACCAGAGAGTACCCGTGCATACAATGCCCCCAAGGGCGATGACTCCGTTTCTTAAGTCTTTTTGCAGGCGCTGGTACTTTTGTTCTAGAGTTGAATACACCGATCGGGCTGACCTATTACCTATTAGCTGCTACCAATTTTAACGATATCAGCCCTAGACGCAGCGGGCGCTCAAAAAGCCGGTTGCTGCCTAAATACTTTGCTGCAAAACTCACGACTTTGAGTCTTAACCGGGGTTTTTTTGCCTAATGCCTGACTGAGTTTCAACCCCGTCGCAGAGGTGGCGATTGTTTTGATTGGCGATCGGATTTGTCTGAAAATAATTACGGACTCCATCGCAACCCTGCATCAACAAATTGTCAAGATTAAAATTCCACAGCATCACCGTACCGTCAGCACTAGCACTAGCGATCGCTTTGCCGTCAGGACTAAAACTCGCACTCCAAACAGCATCCTTGTTACCTTTTAAAGTTTGGATCAACGTACCGTCAATGTTCCATAGCCTCACCATTTTGTCTGTGCTTGCAGATAGCAACATCTGACTGTCGGGACTAAAGCTGATATTTGTCAATCCACTTGTATGCTTTAAAATACTTAGCGGTGTGCCGTCTTTGCTCCAAATTCTCGCAGTTCCCCCAGCACTTCCCGTCGCCAGCATTGCTCCATCTGGACTGAAGGTTACACTCATTATTTTATCACTTTTAACCTGTAAAGTTCGGATCAATTTGATATCGTTGCTTGCTTCGATTGACTGCTGTTTTTGCAACTTTTCCACAATCTTTCTCAAACTCCAAACTTTAACAGTGCCATCAGTGCCAGCCGCAGCAATTATCTGACCGTCTGGGCTAAAATTTGCGCTGGTTATCCAACCTCGCTCCACTTTGAAAGTTAACAATTCTTCACCGTTTATTTTCCAGAGTTTAACGGTTCCATCGGTACTTGCTGAAGCAATAATTTTACCATCTGGACTCAAACATACGCTTGTTATTTGACCGCTGTTTCCTTTTATATCATGAATTAACTTGCCATCTTTTTGCCAAATTTTGAGAGTTTTGTCGTGGCTGGCAGAGACAATCATCTGACCGCTCGGAGTGAAAATTGCCCTAATAATTTTATCAGTATGCCCTGTTAATGTTGCTTGCAAAGTTCCATTAGTTTGCCAAAGCTTGATATAATTATCATCGGTAGCAGTCACAATTGTTTGACTGTCGGGACTGAAAATCGCGAAAGCAAGGGTACTGGCTTGAGTCTGCAAGCGGCGGCGTTCCCGAAAGTTGTAAACTGCCTGTTCGAGGGCGATCGCCACTCGCATCTGAATATCTGAACTCACTCCGAGCGATCGTTTCATTTCTGTAACTGCTCTAATGCTTTCTAGCAAAGCTTCTTCTTTTTTATCTGCGGCAAATAGCGTTTCTGATAGCAAACTGAGAGTGAGAATTTTGTTGTTTCTTTCTTCGATTGACGGTTTTACCCAAAAAGCTACTATCAGGATTGATATTAATATGACTGCGGCTCCTGTAACTGTTTGCACTCTCAGTTGTTGCTCGCGCCAAAGTTTAACTGCAATCGCTTTTTTCTGCTTTTGTGCTTCGCTTAGTTCCTCTAGTAACTTTTTTTCGCGGCGCAGTTGTTCCATTTCAGTTTGAGTTTGTTTTTCGCGATCGCGCAATTTGGCAAATTCCGCTTCTTGACTCGCACCTAAAAATTGATAATCTTGGGTGTTCAAGCTTTTATTTGTCGCCCACTGTCGGGCATCTTCCAGTGCTTGACCCCGCAACAAGCGAGATTCGTCTTGACAATTTGTAGCTATCCATGCTGTTAGGGATTCAGCATAGGGGCGCAAGTCGCCGAGTGCTTTTTCTACCCAGTTATGGTTGAATATAGCTGCGTAAATGCGGTTGGATACGGTTAATTTTCCGGCTCGTTTTACTACTAATCCGCTCAGCCGCAATTCTGTTTGTTCTGGAGTATCATCGGCGCAGATCCCCCCTGCCCCCCTTAACAAGGGGGGTTCTGAAGGTTGCTGATTTCCACTCAGTTGCTGTTCGGTTTGTTCGGGAGTATCATCGGCCCCGATCCCCCCTGCCCCCCTTAACAAGGGGGGTTCTGAAAGTGGCAATATTTTTTGATATAGTCCTAATAACCTACTGGCGCGGTGCGGACTTCTGAGAAGGCGATCGCGAATTGTTTTGATGTGTACCGGTTCATCGGATGATTCCCAATTATCAATAATATGAGATTGCACTATCTCGCTAATTAATAATTGATTTGTAGTAAATTTTTCAGTTTTGCTTTCATCCGTTGAATTTGATATAATAGAAGCAGACGCTAAGCTTTTTAAATGGTGCAAAATCAGCTTGCAAAGCTTTTGAGTCAGAAAAGGCTGCCCTCCCGTCCAGTCCAAAATCTCTTTTAAAATCTCTTGAGGATTGTCTACTTTTCCCTCAAATCCCTTTGCTAAAGGCAGAGCTTCCTGTAAGTTAAAACCGTGCAATTCAATAGGTAAACCGATATTAAAGGGGGTGCGAGTTGCATCGCTAATTAAATCCGATGGCGTAGCTACTCCCAGCAAAGCAAATGTAATGCGCTGGTATTCTGAATTGTGAGCGCGTTTATTGTAGCAACATCTAATTAATGCAAAGAAATCGTCTAGCGGTTCTTGGAAACTCAGAACGCTATCAATTTCATCAATAAAAATGACCAGGTTTTGAGAAATTTTGACCAGCAGCAATTCTTCAATTAACTCTCCTAAGCGCTGCACCGGCGACATCAACTCTCTCTCCCGCCACCAAGCCATAAACTCGACTGGGTTAAACAGGTTGAAACTGCACAATAGCTTGTAAGCGACGCCGCCGTACCACTTATCTAGAGAGACTTGCTGGTTGCCAATGTCCGAAAGGTCGATCGTAGCACAGGCAATGCCATCAGCCGAGAGTTTTTGTACAGTTCGCACCAGCAAACTAGATTTGCCCATTTGTCGGGAATTGAGCACGTAACAAAACTCTCCAGCTTTCAGGGCTTGATAAAGTTCTGAGTCAGCTTGTCGCACTACATAAGTAGGTGCATTTTGCGGGAGACTGCCGCCGATTTGATATTGGTAATCGACTGTCATGATCTAGCCTCTAGTCATAAGTTTGTGGCATTTCCATAGTGCCTGGAGCACAAGCAATTTTACCATTTTGATAAGTTGGTTCTGGTGGTTTGATTGTACCAGGAGAATCAGATCGGCAAAATATAGATGTGGTCGTTATTTTATTTTTAGAAGCATTTGACTCAACTTTTGTAGCAGGAATTACAAAAACTGCACCGACAAAGCTTTTAAGATCTTTATGCTTTGAGACTCCATAATTAAATGTTGCTTTGTTTGTTGTAGGGTGGGAATATTTGTAATTTTCTGTCTCGGTTTTAATAATGCGAATTTTTAAAGCCTTAACAGAAGTGCTAAAAACACTTTTTTCGGCAAAATAGGCTTGCTGACGTTTGTTGATTAAGCTAATATAATCTCTGGGTTCCCATTGCTTGTTGTTCCTAAGCTTAACCTGAAAGGATGGCACAGCTACCGAAGCTAATACTCCAATCAACATTAAAACCCCTAAGCATCCATAACCATTAGATGCAATGCTAGCTGATTTAGATTTTTGTTGACTCATTATTTTGTACCCTCTCTGTTTGTAGTAAGAACTTTAGTCCGGTAAATCTCAATTGAATGCCGATTTGATATTGGTAATAGACTGTCATAATCTAGCCTCTAGTGATAACCGTGTCTCACTTGTATGGTGCCTGTAGCACAAGCAATCTTACCATTTTGATTGGTGGGTTCTGGTGGTTTAATTGTACCCGCAGAATCAGCTTTGCACAATATAGATGTGGTCGTTATTTTATTTTTAGAAGCCTTTGATTCAACTTGTGTAGCAGGAATTACAAAGACACCACCGACATAGCTTTTAAGGTCTTTTTGCTTTGAAACTCCATAATTAAATGTTGCTTTTTTTGTAGTCACAAGGGAATATTGGTAATTTTCTGTCTCGGTTTTAATGCCAATTCCTAAAGCCTTAACAGAAGTGCTAAAGACATTTTTTTCGGCAAAATAGGCTTGCTGACCTTGGTTGATTGAGCTAACATACTCTCTGGCTTCCGATTGCTTTATGTTCGTAACCTTCTTCAGAAATGATGGTCTAACCAGCAAAACAAATACTCCAATCATGATTAAAAGCACTAAACATCCACCAACATTCGATGCAAGGCTAGCTGATTTAGAACTTTGTTGACTCATAGTTTTGTATCCTCTCTGTTTGTTGTAAGAACTTTAGTCCAGTAAACCTCAAGTGAAGGCCGATTTGATATTGTAATCGACGGTCATTATATTGCGTATAGTTAGATTAGTTTTGCCATTCTTTTGTGCCTTTCCCACAAGCAATTTTACCATTTTCATAGGTAGGTTCCGCTGGTTTAATTGTACCGGGAGAATCAGCTTGGCACAATATGAACGTTGTAGTTATTTCCTCTTTAGCAGCATTTGGATCAAAGTTTTTAGCAGGAACTAGAAAGACACCGCCGACATAACTTTTGAAGTCTTTTTCCTTGGATAATCCATAATTAAATCCTGCTTTTTTAGTGGTGCGAACTGAATACTTGAAATTGGTCGTCTCGGTTTTAATCCCAATTTCCAAAGCATTAACAGAAGTAGCAAAAGCACTTTTTTCAGCAAAGTGAGCTTGTTGGGCTTTGTTCATTGATCCAACATACTGTTTTGCTTCTGACTGCTTGCTTCTATTGGTATTATTTAGATAAAATGGCAGAGCTATCCCATTCATTACTCCAATACCGGCTATAAGTAATAAGCATCCGCAACCGCGAGAAGCTGCATTGCGAACTATTGATTCTTTATTGTTAGTCATGGTGTTGTCTCCTTAAATGGTATATACAATGCGAATTAAAATCGGCGAGGCAGAGCTTCTGTATCTGCGTTACCAGGCAGAGCCTGGTAACGAGGAAAACGATGGAATACTAATCCCTAAGCTCGCAGCTTTTGTACTTCTTTCCGGTCAATGGATGTGGGCTGAATCACTTTACTGCCGATCGCAAAATCGCGCAATTCCACTCTCGTAAACTTCACACCCCAAGGATCTGTCGTTGTATCCAACTCTTCCACTAAAGCATTATTAATCTCATGTCGAGCCGTGTAGAGTTCCTCAACAGATAATTTAGCAAGGTGAGTCCGAATTGAAAGAATCAGCATATTTAACATCGCTTCCTTGAGATTCTGCACTTTGTAGGAAGCTTTTTCTAAGTCAATGATTCGCCAGTACACAATAAAATCAACGGTGACGGCAACCCGATCGCGCGTCGTGCATTCTTGCGGTGACAGCCTTAAAATTTGCTCGCGCAGAGTTTGTTTATAGGCGACTGTTTCGACAAAGGGAATCAAAAATGTTATACCCGGTTCTAGTTTTTTTCGATCGTACTTTCCGAAAATTTCAACTAATGCCTCATCTCCTTGACGGACAATTTTTACGCTGTTGGCTAAGGATACTCCAGTGATGGCAAACAATACCGTCAAAAAATACTGATACATAGTGAATCTCCTGGTAAATAGTTGACAGTTGACAGTTGACAGTTGACAGTTGATAGTGATTTCTTAGTCTCTTAGAGGGACTTTGTTTGGTAAGAAGCGATTTAACTCGCCGAGTTATAAAAGAGCCAACTCAGATTTAGCCGTTGATGTGAATTAATCTGTCAGGTACAACAATCAGCGTGTTTCCTTCGCGGCGCAAAACGTAAACTTTTTGTCTGGGTGCGATCGCCCCTTGGGAATCTTCATTGCGAGCTTTCCACGAAGCCCCTTCATAAATCACCATTCCGGTTTCTCCGGGGAAAATTTCGGAGATAGTTGTCGCTTCGGTTGCTTCGGGAATCACAAACTTTTTGCGAACAATAAAAATTGGTCTAATCCAGATGCTCAGCGCGAGGGCTATCCCCATCCAGTAGAAGATTTGCCAGTCAAAATCTTCATACATTATGTTCGCCCAACTAAACTGAAATGCTACCGAACCTCTCCACAAAATAAAGGATTCAATTAAAGCCGAAGCTCCCATCATTAGCAGGTAAAATCTGTATTTTTGGGGCTGAGTTTTGATGATTAATAGCTCCATCGCACTAAGCACAACTCCGAGCAGCAACCAGAATAGGGGCGGGGTGAAGGCGAAACCTGGTTGATTAGTGGCTGAAGCCAGCGACCAAATTAGGATAGAATACACAATGCTTTTACCTCGTTTTGATGGGATTCAACCTTGTTATTTCTAATCTAATCAGGTGGCTATTTGAGTTGGCGACTGAGTTATTTGAAAATTCATCGACTTTTCATCGACTTTTCATCGACTTTAGGGACGGTTGGCATTTATGATGGTTTCAGTGTTTTGATTGTGATAAGCAATGCCACGATCGCTAAGGGTGCGCGAAGAGTGCATTCGCGCAGTTAAATCCTGTCTCCTGAGAAATGGCTTCCCCAGTCAGAAAATTCTGGCTGAGGATTTAGGGATGGCGCAATCTACTGTCAGCCATTTTCTGAATGGCAAACCTGTGGATTATGCCAATTTCATTGAAATTTGTCGCGGATTGGGGCAGGAATGGCGCGATATAGCCGATTTTGAGGCGAATTCAGAGCCAGAGGAGGTAGTGCTGGTGAGGGCAAAAGTGGCGATCGTCCGTTGGCGAAGCCCTCGAAGAGGATCGACCTCACACAAAACCCTTTCCCAGCAGTTACACCAAGCTTTGAGTGCGGGAGGCCACGAAGTCTTTTTTATTAACAACAGCAGCGACTCAGCCTCATATCTAAAGCGTTGCGATTATTTGCTGTTGCTGATTTCGGAAGAATCGGCCGCTAGCGAAATGGTATTGGAACAAGTGCAGCTAGCCAAAGAATTGCATAATTTAACTGGTCATAAACCCGCAATTTTACCGATTTTAGTTGAATTAAATACACCGCTTTCCTTTGATTTACTGAGCTATTTAGCAGGAATTCAGCCCTGGCTGTGGCGCGGTGTTGGCGAGTCATTTAAGTTAATATCACAAATTTTAACCATTATCAAAGAAGGTCGCACATCGTTAACTGCCGACCATGAATTAGCTGTAGAATGGCAAGTAATTACTAGCACAAAACAGTCAATAATTCAACCCCTGCCAGCCGCGCCGCCAGAATTGCCGGGAGGACAAGTTGAACTCACTTCTTGTTTTTATATCGATCGCCCTCCGATCGAATCCCGCTGTTACGAGACGATCGCCCAACCGGGAGCACTGATCCGCATTAAAGCGCCCAGACAGATGGGCAAAACTTCCTTGATGGCGAGGATTTTGCATCACGCAGAACAGCAAGGTTCTCGCACGGTAGCGCTGAGTTTTCAGCTAGCCAATAGGAAAATATTCGCTAATTCAGATACATTTTTGCAGTGGTTTTGTGCTAGCATCGGTCAAGAGCTAGGAATGCTGGAGCAGTTGCCCAAGTGTTGGGAATTAGCCGATTTAATTGGCAGTAATCAGTGCTGCAAGGCTTATTTTGAACAGTATTTGCTGTCAGAATCCTCAAAACCTCTGACGTTAGGCTTGGATGAGAGCGATCGCCTGTTTGAATCCCCGGAAATTGCCGATGATTTTTTTGGGTTATTGCGCGCTTTGCACGAAGAAGCAAAACGGAGAGATATTTGGAAAAAGTTTCGTTTGATTGTGGTGCATTCGACGGAAGTCTATATCCCGCTGGATGTGAACAAATCGCCTTTTAATGTGGGTTTACCGATTGAATTGCCAGAGTTTAATTCCCAGCAAGTGCAAGATTTGGCAAAGCGACACGGATTGAATTGGAGTGGGAATGAAGTTGCAGAATTGATGGGGTTAGTGGGCGGAAATCCTTATTTAGTACGGCTAGGAATGTATCATATTTCGCGTCAAGATGTGACTTTAGATCGGTTAGTGAAAGAATCTGCAACTGAAGCGGGAATTTACAGCGATCATTTGCGGCGACATTTATGGAATTTAGAGAAATATTCGGAATTAATGGAGGCGATGAGAGAGGTTGTGAATGTTTCTCAGCCAGTTAGATTGAGGTCAGAATTGGGGTTTAAGTTAAATAGTATGGGGTTGGTGAAATTGGATGGAAATCATTGCATTCCGAGATGTCGGTTGTATCAGGAGTATTTTGGCGATCGGCTTGACTGCAAATAATCCCTATTTACCCGATCGCCAAATCCACACTAACTTCAAATTCTGGAAATGCCAGCGGCGAAACTCGATCGCCACGCCAAAACCTCAGCATTAAACTGTAACCGTTAACCGTTGGCTGGCGGTAAACTTCCAAGCAGTTTTCCTGTAAATTTACTATCCAGACTTCCTGAATTCCTGATCGAGCGTAAATAGGAAGTTTCACGTCTCTGTCATAATCTATTGAAGTGTCAGCTACTTCTATTAACAGTAAAACTTCGGATGGGACAGGATGGGCAGTTGAATAGTAATCGGCGCGAGGTTGCAGCAATACTAAATCGGGTTGCGGTTCCGTGCGATCGCTCAACAGCACGGGGTTCTGCACGTCGAAAATAACCAAATTTTCTGGAATTTGGCTGCACAGTCTGGCTAAGCGCCTCACAGACGAAGCGTGACGAGTTCCAATTGCGGCCATTTGAACAAGTTCTCCTTCTATTAATTCTACGCGATCGCCCTCTGAAAGAATACCAGCTTTACCCATCAGATGGTATTCTTCTACTGTGAAAAGTCTTTTGAGCAACTGCACTGCCATAACTTACCCTTCCTCTAATTATTTCTTCGATTATAGTCACACGCCCTATTAAATGCCAAATGCCAGTGATGTCTAAAGTCGATGAGAAGTCGATGAAAAGTCAGTCGAGTTCTCAAATAGCCTGGTGATTTAATAGAGATAGAGTAGAAGCAAGGCACAATATGCGAGGTTTGCATACCCCGCCGCACTCAGTGATATATTCAGTTTAACCTCAATGAGGCATTTACCTGAAACCTGAATATTGTCGCGCCTCTCCTCCAATAATTACTCGCTGGACAACTAATCGGCTAACACATTTGAAGAACAATCATGCAGCTTAAGAAAAATCCTCAACTCGATGCACTCGATAAAAAAGTGGAATCTTCAGAAAAAAAGATTCTCCCTGACAAAAAACGTAAATCATGGGTAGGAACTTTTCTGAAAATCACTTTTATTTATTTTCCTCTGGGAAGCATAATACTTGGTGCGATCGCCCTCCCTTATTTTCTCAACAGTAGTTGTGGTGACGGGACGGGGAAGCGAGAAGCTAAACAATATGTTGGCTCAATGAACCGTGCTCAACAAGCTTATTTTGCCGAAAAAGGTGTCTTTGCTACTTCTGTTGATGCTTTAGGACTTGGCATTAAATCTCAAACAACCCACTACAATTATTCAGTAATTGCTGGTAAAAAAGCTGCATTTAGTTATGGCGTATCCCGCACGTTACAAAAGGATACCAAGAGCTTTGTCGGAGCTGTTTTTTTAGTACCTACTCCTCTTGCCAAGGCTAAGAAAGCTGCCGATACAAGTACGAGGCTAACTATATTATGTATCGCCAAATCTGATAGTCCAACTCCACCCGCTAAGCCAAGAAATATTAACGGTAAATTAGCTTGCGGTGATGGGACAGTAGAAGTGAGTAAGTAAATCGCGACCAAAATTATGCCAGAAATTGTCAAAGGCTTCATCGTCTTAGCTTGCATCTTCATTCCCCTCGAAAGAATCTTTTCTTTGCACAAGCAAAAGATATTCCGTCTCGGATGGGCAACCGATGCCACATATTTTTTTACAGGTCACTTTATTGGCAGATCAGGCGCTATTGTTGTGACTGTAATTTTGTCGCTGATAACTAATTTACTCAACCCGGAATTGCAAAGCAAAGTAGCCTCTCAACCTGTGTGGTTGCAGTTGGCAGAAGCAGTTATCGTTTCAGATATGGCATATTATATCGCTCACAGACTACTGCATGAAGTACCTTGGCTTTGGCAATTTCATGCAGTCCATCACAGCATTGAACACATGGATTGGTTAGCAGCCGTGCGGGTGCATCCCTGCGAGCAACTCTTTACTCAGGTTTGCAAAATTATGCCTCTTTACTGGTTGGGATTTACTAAGGAGAGTTTGGTAGTTTATGCTCTTTATTCTGCGGCGATCGCTTTCTTAATTCATTCTAATATTAAATTAAAATTTGGCATTCTAAAATGGTTCGTAGCCACCCCACAATTTCATCACTGGCATCACAGTAAAATTCCCCAAATCCACAATAAAAACTTTGCTGTTCAGTTGCCACTGTTAGATTTGCTATTTGGCACTATCTATATGCCAGCGAAAAAAATGCCTCATAAATATGGAATCTCTGATTCTATACCTGCTGGATATGTCGGACAAATGTTCTATCCATTTTCAAGGATGATAAAAAATGCTAGATAAAAATGCAAAACCAGGTATTCATGGTTATTTGCGGATTTGGCTGGTAATTATGGGTTTTGGCTTGACGAGTGTTGTTTCTCTGGGTGCAGTTGCCCTATTTCATCACATGGATATCCTAACTTTTATCGCCAGTTTAAATACGAAACAAGTAACTGTTGCCCAATTGCAGCAGGGTAAGTTGAAACCAGTGATTTTGATCGATGTGCGATCGCCCGAAGAATACGCGGAAGATCGCATCGGTGAAAGTCCGCTTGTTCCCATAATTGATATTGAGATGGGGTTCGGTGTCAAGCAGATTCAATCCATTGTAAAAGCTAGGGTTAAATCCGATCAACCTCAGCCGATAATTGTACTTTATTGTGCCAGAGGAGGGCGATCGGTTAAAGCATACAAACAGTTGGAAAAAGTCGCTCGGCATTCCCAAGAATCGGCGGGAAATGAGACTAATAAGATTAAGGATATTAGCCTGAATGTTGTTGTCCTTTCAGGAGGTATCAAAGCGTGGCGGCAAGCAGTGCCGGCTCCAAAAGATGCCCAGATATTAGCTCCAATTACTTTGGGGAGTTTGATAAAGTCTCCGTCAGTCACCCTGCTTTCGGAATGAATCGGGGCAGTTGTGACCAAATTGATTTCTATAAAATCTCTATCAATGGAAGGGTGTAGGCGGCTGACAGATTCGCTATCTTGAAAGTAATTAGCCAGAATCCTCAGCAATCTGCAACGGTTGGCTGTTTGGGCAGGCAGCACAATAATCAAAGTCATAATTAAGTTGATTCCATGCAAAACACGGCAGATTTACTCCCCAAAATAGACTCGCCGAGTCTTCCCAAAAAGCAACCCGCACCCCCAAATTACGAAGCAGCCGATCGGCAATTTGTCAATTTGCTAGAAGTCGAGGATTTAGACAAGACGGTGGCGGCAAAACCGTTGCTTGTCAGCGATTTTGAAAGCGCGATCGCCTATGCACTTCAAGCAGCTTACCAACAGGAACCGGGCGATGAGGCCGCTCACCGCTTCTTGCAGCGCATACTTTACCGCATCAACCGCCTCAACTTGTTTTGGTACGACGATTTGCGCCGCTACAATAACGAACGATCGCACTATTTGCGTTCTGTGCGCGATCGCATTGAGGAACCTTGGCAGCAGTGGGAAATCGCGCAAATCGACGTTGCAGCGCTGCAAAAATTGCCGGATGTTAAGCAAGCGCTGCGCGATCGCGCCGCCGCCGATGTCGATCCTCCGCTAACTGAGCTTGATCGCTACCAGCGGGAACAGATGACTGAAGAGGGATACAAACACCTGCTGGCGATCGCCTCTTTCGACGGTTTAGTGGAAGCCAGCCGCCTTTCTCGCATCCTCGGCGGTGCAGGCAACGAAATTCAGTGCACCCTTACGCGAGTGCTGATCGAAGAATATGGCGGCGGTCGCCTCCCCCGCAAGCACTCGACCTTTTTTGCTCAAATGCTGGCCGAATTCGACATGAGTACAGAACCAGAAGCGTACTTCGATTTAGTGCCTTGGCAAGTGCTCGCAAGCATTAATCACAACTTCCTGCTTACCGAACGCAAGCGCCATTTTCTGCGCTACAACGGCGGATTAACTTATTTTGAGGTGGCGGGGCCCGTCGCTTACCGCAATTATCTAGCCGCCGCCCAGCGTCTGGGCCTCTCGCAGGCTGCAATGGGTTATTGGGAACTGCACATCAAAGAAGATGAGCGTCACGGCCGCTGGATGTTGGATGAAGTGGCGATCCCGCTGGTTGACAGATACCCGCAGGAGGCGTGGGAACTGGTGTTGGGGTACGATCAGGAGAAGTCGATCGGCGATCGGGCTGCTGCTGCTGTAGTGCGATCGATCCAAGCCACAGAGCACAATTAACAGCTATATCCTAGGGTGTATCAAAGACTGATGCACCCTACCAGGAATTAGCTTAAAATGCTGTCATTAACTGAATTAGCTCGATCGACCAATCTCTTTGCGACTTTTGGTGCTTCTTAAACAAAACTCCAGCCAGCAGATAGATATTTTCCGAATAAAAAGCCATTCCCTG
Organism: Microcoleus sp. Pol10D4; assembly: GCF_036701555.1. Taxonomy (NCBI): domain Bacteria; kingdom Bacillati; phylum Cyanobacteriota; class Cyanophyceae; order Oscillatoriales; family Microcoleaceae; genus Microcoleus; species Microcoleus sp. Pol10D4. The sequence goes on along the minus strand of NZ_JAUBRA010000002.1, from coordinate 103,745 downwards.
TTCTCTGAGAGTGGCGATCGCGCTTTTCACCTTGGGTTCCGAACTATAATAGCCAAAAGTTAAAGGTGCAATTTCAAAATTTGCAACCGAGTAGCCTCTATCCAAGGCATAATCGATCAAACCCACAGGATTAGAATAGCTAGAAACCATCAGCAAAACTTCATCGCTGCCCAAAGATAAAAGTTTCTTAGCAATTGTACAACCATCACTCCCGCCGTGCAACAGCGGCTGGTAGATTTTATCATCCACCGCAGGCAAGTAAGGCGGATTTGAGATTACACAATCCGCCGACTCGTATAAAGGCGAATCAAAAAAAGAGCAATTGTTGACGGTGTATTTTTCGCTCAGTTGATATTCCTTAATTTGAGACTGAGCAATTTTCCAAGCTACATTATTTAGCTCAAATCCCTGTATTTCCCCATCAAAATCGCTTCTCAGCAAAGACTTAATAACTGGACTTCCCTCTCCTGAACCAAACTCTACGATAAGTCGAGAATTGTCACTAGCATTTAACACTAAACTTTCCAAGCAGTGCGCGTAAAAATCCGATTCTTCCGGGCAGTGGAATACCTGTTTCAGAGGATGGGATGAAGTGAGCATAAATTCTGTAACAAAGTTGACTATTTTCAAAGTATCGAATAATTAATATTCCAGCCATCTGTCGCAAGAGCTATTTATCAAGTTGTGCAATCTCTCTCTTCCTGTTTTATCTGATGCGATAAAATAACTATTACTACCGACAGATTATCAAATTCACTAGATTAATCCGATTGACAGATTGCAATTAGAGCGATTGCTGATGAGATATTACCTAAGCAACTAATTGTAAATTTTAATAGTGTCAGATATGACCTTTTTTAATTATTCAGTTCCGCCTCTGCGCCGGAAACAGCTTAACATCGAGGTTCAGGATTTAGAAGGGCTTTGGCAGGTTCAGTTCCCCCTTGGCAAAGATCGATTTTATTCACAATTTTATACTTGTCTCGATCGAACTTGCTTGCTGTGGAGCTTGCTGTTAATACCCATCTTCGGCACAGCACAATTTTTTTCTGTGAGTTGGATGCTGCAAGCCAGTTTGTGGTCAGCGCTCAGCCTTGTAGGTACAGCAGCAATGGTAAGCATGACATACTCTTGGGTCAAAATAGAACGCCTGATTTGGGTGCTTTACGGTTGGGTAATACTAATGTTATTAGGATTGCTGCTGACCGATTTAGCCATTTTTTGTAGTTGGGGAAAACTGTTGGCGCATCTCTGTACCCTATGGTTGGGAATGAGCGGAATAGGGTATTTACTGACTGGATTGGCAGTGCGATCACGCGCGCTTTTAGCGGCAAGTTTATTTCACCTGTTGGGGATTTTGATTTTGCCTTACACGGGCGGTTGGTCTTTCCTATTTACGGGAGTCGTAATGGTATTTAGCTTGCTGGTTTTAGCCGAATTGCAATGGGATATGCGCGAGCCTATTAACAGGCTGCATTAACTTCTTTACCACCGCGATTCCAACACCTATCAACGTAAAGCATTAATCACAAGTGATGACTAAATTGTTAATGACTGATCATCTCATGCCCCCTAGCATAACGTCACTGAAGTTGGTTGGTAGTGAGGACTCTTGGTTCTCATCAAAAGTTGAGGAATGAAGCCCTCACTACACAACGGATAGGGGTTATGTTAGCGGACACGATATTACTAATTGCTGATAACTAATTGCCACCAGACTGTACAGATTTGCGGGTTTGGTTAGTATCGTCGCCCTTGTGATGCCACGTGCCACCTTCGCCTTGAACATATTCAGATTTTACACTGTTCCAAGCAACGCTAGTAGCACCATCGGCGCTCATTCCATCTTCACTGGCGCTCTTAAAAGCCGCCTGAAAAATTTGTTTCGCTCCTTGGGGGAGTTCTTGTGCTTCTGAAGGTATGGTATCAAATTGTTGTTCTGGCATAATGACCTCTAATTATTAAACACAAATTAAATGTTATATACTAGAAGCCACTACTTTCCTCTCTCTAAAAGCAAGTTTAAGATTGCATTTTTATCAGTCCGAAGACAGATGTAATATTAAAGTTTTTGTAAAAAGAAATACAACTTGATTGCCGTTCCTGGTTCAGCCGGATTTGGCTAATTTCCCTCCTCCAACAGCCCTTAATCTGACTTCGGCTTTTTCACCTGCGAACTTAGAAAATACGTCAGCGCAGCAATTACTAAAGCGATACCCGCTCCCAGGGGAAGGATGTTCGTCCCGCCGTTCCACCTAACTACTTCAGAGAGAAACAATACACTCAACACTACTACAATCACGCTGGTGAGTTTGCTTTTCAGGTCATCGATGGTGTGAATTTCCAGCCAGTGTGGTACTTTGATGCGCTCGTCTATAAACAGCTCGTAAAGTCCGAGTGCAGTAATGTAAAATACTGTGGCGAGGAGAAACAAATCTACAACTTCGATGCTAGACAGAATCAGTTGTTTGGAGTTTTCGCTGGAAACCGGTACTGTAGCTGTGTGGCCGATGGTAATGAGGGTTTCCAGGGCACCGTAGATCAAAAGCGTCACAGACGTTGCAAAAGAACCGAATACAGCGATTAACATTAGATAGCGACTTCTGGCAAGAACTCGATGCAGCATAGTTGGTGTCCGTTTGGAAAATGTGTTATGGAACAAGCGCTCTCTGGCATACCTTTGGTTTTACTATATCAGGGTTTAGCCGATCGCCCTCACAAGCAATTCTGACGACTTCGCCGCCGCTGGTTAATTTAATCTCGCGCGGGCCGGATTCGGATAGCCCTCAGTTCGCCTTCGTGTTAGATGCCACTCAAATCCCAGTCAAAAGCCTTGCTGTTGCGGGGTTGCAGGTGTTATGGCGACTCAGAGCGAGCGATCGGGCTTTTTGAGATATTTTAGTTTCCTGGGAAAGTTTGAACGGTATGCTACCAGGGGCGAAATTGCCAGCAGCAAGTTAAGGAAAAATAGCCCTCAAAAAAATTTTAAACTAACTCATCTGGCGGAGTGCTAAGGCAAAACTGACGGTGACAAAATCAAGAATTTCTGGCTTAAAGCACCTGCTGCCAGGGAAAATTTATAGGAAGAAGCGGCCGCGTCTCTGAGAAACCCGGTTGATTCGTAGATGTCTCGTTACTCAACCCAAAATTTTTCATATCAGCCCGGTTTCTATCCCGCGTACACAAATTTTGATTGAGCTAGTCGGCCGCTCAATCAAATTTCATCCACCACCTGAAATAAAAAGCTATTTTTTCAAATATTCCTAAAGATGAATGGCGAACTTTAAGCATAAGTAATAGCTTATAAACTGTTAACGCGGCGGTGTAATTAATCAGGGAAAAATCATCAAGGGAACGGGACTAAATTTGCTCTCTTGCCTTCATTATTCCGCAGCAAAGGTTGAAAAATTGCACGTTACGCTGTCAATTTGACCCTCCGGTTTTGGCATCACAACCGATCGCAGCACTCTATGCAAAAGCAAGCATTACCATGAAATCTTCTAAATTGTTGAAAGTTGTTTTAGCAAGCGCTTGTACTTTAGGTTTATCAACGGTTTCCTTAGCAGTGCCTGCTTCTGCCCAGTCAGGCGGTGCTGGAAGCGGTGCAGGCACAACTGGTACAGGCACCGGCACTACTGGTACGACAGACGGCACTACTGGCACCGGCACAACCGGTACAACAGGCACGGGTACAACCGGCACAACCGGTACAACAGGCACGGGTACAACCGGCACAACCGGTACAACAGGCACGGGTACAACCGATACAACCGGCACTGGTACAACAGGCACGGGTACAACCGATACAACCGGCACGGGTACAACAGGCACTGGTACAACCGATACAACCGGCACTGGTACAACAGGCACTGGTACAACCGATACAACAGGCACTGGTACAACCGGCACGGGTACAACCGGCACCGGTACAACGGGTACGGGTACAGCCGGCACTGGCACAACCGATACAACCGGCACGGGTACAACAGGCACTGGTACAACCGATACAACAGGCACGGGTACAACCGGCACGGGTACAACCGGCACCGGTACAACGGGTACGGGTACAACCGATACAACCGGCACTGGTACAACCGATACGACGGGTACGGGTACAACCGGTACTGGTACAACGGGTACAACCGGCACGGGTACAACGGGTATTGGTACAACAGGCACGGGTATTGGTACGACAGGCACGGGTACAACGGGTACAACAGGCACGGGTACAACGGGTACAACGGGTACGACAGACGGTACAACCGGTACGACAGACGGTACAACCGGTACGACAGACGGTACGACATCGACGCCGGCTGATACTAATTCTGGAGTTTTGAGTGCTCGGCGCGATAGCCCCAACAATTTCGGCTGGCTGGGTGCCTTGGGCGCGTTTGGTTTGATCAACTTGTTTAGGAAAGGTAGTACACCCTCCCATCGGTAGTTTCGGGCGATTCCCTACGGGGTAGCTTTGCTTCACATACTTTTGAAAACAACTTAGAGGCTTAGAAATTCATGACTTCACTCAATCGCAAAAGTTTGTTCCACAAATTGGTAACAGTTGCCGGAATTGCCGGCGTTAGTTCCTTGATAGCTGTGCCGGGATTTGCAGAATTAAACCGCCACACTCACGGCTTAAACCAGTCGGGCGATCGGGTTTTTGAGCTTGCTGATAACCTAGCCGACGATGAGACTCTTCCTACCTCTCCAAACCTCCCCCCCAACAACACTCCCAGCCGTTCTCCCAACACTCCAACAGGTGGCGAAACTTCGCCTAATTCTCTCAGCAGCCAAGACAGAAACTTTGTCATGCAAGCAGGTCAAATTGGTATGCTGGAAGTGGAACTCGGCAGATTGGCAGTGCAGCGCGGTTCTAGTGCTGGTGTGAAACAATACGGGCAAGAAATGGTTGAGGAACACACTCGGGCAAATCAAGAACTGATGCAGTTAGTAATGCAAAAGCAGGTTGAATTGCCAACCGAGATGAGTACCCAGAACACAGCTTTGATGGAGCGACTTTCGGGACTCTCCGGTAGAAGTTTTGACACTGCTTACAAGCAGGCTATGATCGAGAGCCACAATCAGGCTATTGCTCTGTTTCAGGCTCAATCTCAACAGGGACAAGATCCAGAGTTGAAGGCTTGGGCCACCCAGAAGTTGCCGAACCTTCAGGCGCACCTGCAAATGGTTAACCAAATGTTGGCAGATACCAACCAGCCATAATATGAAGTAGAGTCCGATCGCCTAAAACGCGATCGGACTTTACCTCTTGTGCTCCGAGAGGGAACAGCAATAAATTCTTTTAAACGCTATAATTTTTGAGAACAATGGAAGATTTTTTCCGCAACTTGTTGGGCAGCAATATTACAGCGACGTGGCTGTTCTTAATCGTAGGGTTTTGCTGGCTTGCTTACATACCCGGTCGCCTGAACAATTAAAAATTATTCCTTAAAACTTCAAAATTAAGTAGGTAGGCAAATAAACCTCACTGTTGAACAGACTAAGTTATAGCGTGCCTCAGAGCCTCAGATTTTCTACGATATTTCATGCCATATCTCTGGGGCACCCTACAATTTACTCTAAATTAATCATTTTTTAACAGACAGGCGTTCGATCGCCCGATCGCGGAAACAAGCAAGTGCGATCGGGCGATTTATTCAAACAACACAAAATTAATTAGTCCTCAGTGTCCACAAAAACACTCACAGCCGCCACAGCGATTAGCATTTCATCATTTTTATCATTCAGAGAGGCGATCGCCCTTCCTGGCACAATCATGCCTCCTTGCTCCACAATCAGAGTTTTGCTGCCAAAAGGCAGCACCGCCAACACCTCCTGTTCCCGCACTTGTTCCGGGTAAGGAACAGCCACCTTAACCTCAACAATCATCTGATTGGGGTCAGTCAAACCCGCCACTTCCCAAACGCCCAGCAAAGCATTGTGGGCGATCGCATTTCGTACAGCCCTTGCACAGGCTACAGTCGGTTCCTGCCCGTGCTGATCTATACCCATCCCCATTTCAATGATGAAACATTTACGTGCCATAGTTGCCCCTTGGTTGATTTTTGTTTGTAGTCGTTAGCGAAGCCCTCGAAGAGGATCGCACTTTTTCCCAAAACAATTATCAACCCAAATGACCGAATTTTATATTATTTTATCGCTCCATCAAATAACACAATAATCATCTCATTTAATAAAAAAGATAACTTTAGACCACCTCCAAACTTATATCAAATCAGTCATTGTAAATCTAAAATCTAAAATCTAAAATCTAAAATGGTATAACTTATGGTAATATTATCCAATTCAGCTTTCCTAGCGGACTGCAAAACTCATCGCCAGCTTGAATCATGGATAGTTTTCTGCCAATTGCCTACTTTCAAAACCAATTTCTCCCATTTACCGACGCCAAAATTTCCATAGCAACCCACGCACTGCACTACGGAACCGGAGTTTTAGGCGGGTTGCGGGGAATTCCCGACCCCCAAAATGCCGATCGAATATTGCTATTTAGATTAGACCGTCACTGTCAAAGATTAAGTCAAAGTGCCAGCTTCCTTCACTGCGATTTACCCGCCAGCAAAATCCAACAAATAATTATTGATTTTGTCCAGAAAAACCAACCAACAAAATCATTTTATATCCGCCCTTTTATCTACACATCCAGTTTAGGAATTGCCCCCAGACTGCACAACGTAGACACAGACTTTTTTGTCTACGGATTAGAACTTTCAGACTATTTGCCCAAAGAAGGAGTCAACTGTAGAATTAGCTCTTGGTACCGCCAAGAAGACCGCAGTTTGCCCTTAAGAGGTAAAATTAGCGGCGCCTACATCACCTCAGCTTTAGCCAAAACCGAAGCAGTAGAATCCGGCTTCGACGAAGCAATTATGATGAACAGTCAGGGAAAAGTCAGCGAAGCTTCAGGAATGAACATATTTGTCGCCAGAAACGGTAAATTAGTGACTCCCGGTTTCGAGCAAGATATTCTCGAAGGAATTACCAGAGACAGCGTAATCACAATCGCCAGAGACTTAGGAATTGAAGTCATAGAAAGACCAGTTGATAGATCAGAACTGTTGATTGCAGACGAGATTTTCCTCTGCGGAACCGCAGCCAAAATTACGCCAATTAAGCGAGTAGAAAACTATCACTTGCCCACAAACCGACCCATCACCGAAAAGATTTTGGACAAACTAACCGGGATTATCGAAAATCGCGACGACAATTACAAAGAATGGGTATTTCCGATTAATCTTAATTAACCGAAAATACCTGTACTCGTAGAAGTGAGTTCACTCGTTAGCAGGCTCTGCCTGGTCAAGCAGATTAGGAGGCTCTGCCTCCACATTTCATGACAGCAATTCGAGGCAGAGCCTCTGGATATCAGTTCCCAGGCAGAGCCTAAGAACCAGTTGTTGTGGATCAGGCATATTGCCTGCTTCCTGCTAGGAACTACCCGCACAAAACAGCCGCGTGATGCCGAATGTGATCCTCCATAAAACTAGCTATAAAATAATAGCTATGATCGTAACCTTCCTGCATCCTTAAAGTTAGTGGCTGTCCCGCTTTTGCACAAGCCTCCGCGAACACTTCCGGCAACAACTGCCCATCAGCAAGATACGAATCAGCCGTGCCGCAGTCAATCAGAATCGGACGGTTGTATCGCGCTGCAACTACCAATTCGCTAGCATCCCAAGCCCTCCAAATCTCTTTGTCGTTGTCGAGGTAGTTTGCAAAAGCTTTTTCTCCCCAAGGGCAGCGCATTGGCGCGGCAATAGGCGCAAAAGCGGAAACTGAAAGATAGCGAGATCCATTTTTCAAAGCGCAAATTAACGCCCCGTGTCCGCCCATCGAATGACCGAAAATTCCCTGTTTTTCCGGTATCGCTGGAAAATTTTCGGCGATTAAATTCGGTAATTCATCAACCACATAACTGTACATTCGATAGTGAGCATTCCAAGGTGCGGCTGTCGCATCAACATAAAAACCCGCACCACTTCCTAAATCCCAATCGTCATCTTCCCCAGAAATGCCAGTATTGCGCGGGCTAGTGTCGGGCGCAACCAGCATTAACCCATATTTTGCCGCAAATTGCTGCGCCCCCGCTTTTGCCATAAAGTTTTCTTCTGTGCAGGTTAAACCTGATAGAAAATACAAAACTGGTACGGGTTGAGATAAAGCTTGCGGGGGCTGGTAAATAGCGAATTTCATCTCGCTGTTGCAGGTTGAGGATTGATGGCTGTAAAATCCGAGTTTGCCACCGAAACTTTTCTGTTCTTTGTGCAGTTTTAGGGGTTCTGATATCATATTAATTCTATTCCATTTGTGAATGAGATTTTTTTATTAACCGCAGAGGGCGCAGAGAACGCAGAGGCAGAGAGAAAAGAGAAGTTATGTATAGGGTGCAGCCCTGTACCTTACGGCTATAGATAGCGCGTAAAACCACTTTTCCCGTAAGTTTTGTCTTCCTTCTTCCCTCTTCCCTCTTCCTTCAAAAACTCAAAATGTCAACACTGTGCGAATTACTTCGCCTTTGTGCATCAAATCAAAAGCTTCATTGATTTTGTCGATGGGCATTACCTGAGTTACCAGACTGTCAATATCAATTTTACCGTCCATATACCAATCAACAATCTTAGGAACATCAGTTCTGCCTTTGGCCCCGCCAAAAGCCGTCCCTTTCCAAACCCGGCCAGTTACTAGCTGAAACGGGCGGGTGCTAATTTCTTGACCGGCTCCCGCTACCCCGACAATTACGCTCACGCCCCAACCTTTGTGGCAGCATTCTAAAGCTTGGCGCATCACATTAATGTTGCCGATACATTCAAAACTGTAATCAGCTCCGCCTTTGGTTAAATCTACCAAATAAGGCACTAAATCGCCTTCCACTTCGCGGGGATTGACAAAGTGAGTCATGCCGAATTTTTCCGCCATCTCTCGCTTGTCGGGATTCAAGTCTACGCCGACAATCATGTTAGCTCCCACCATGCGAGCCGCTTGAATTACATTCAAACCCACGCCGCCCAAACCAAAAACTACCACATTAGAACCAGGCTCTACTTTCGCAGTATTGATGACAGCACCGATGCCAGTTGTGACGCCACAGCCGATTAAACAAACTTTATCAAAAGGAGCATCTTCGCGAATTTTTGCTACTGCAATTTCCGGCAATACTGTATAATTAGCGAAGGTAGAAGTTCCCATGTAATGGTAAAGTTTCTGCCCGTCTATGGAAAACCTGCTCGTGCCGTCGGGCATCACTCCCTGGCCTTGAGTCACGCGAATTGCTTGACAGAGATTCGTTTTGCGGCTCAAACAATATTCGCAGTTGCGGCATTCAGGAATGTAGAGAGGAATTACCCGATCGCCCACTTTGACACTCGTTACTCCCGGCCCAACTTCTGCGACAATCCCGGCTCCCTCGTGGCCTAAGATAGCAGGAAACAAGCCTTCAGGATCGGCACCGGAAAGAGTGTAAGCATCAGTGTGACAAACACCCGTGGCTTTAATTTCCACCAGCACCTCTCCAGCCCTCGGCCCATCCAGATCAACCGTTTCAATACTCAAAGGTTTGCCGGCACTGCGAGCAACTGCTGCTTTTACTTTCATGCTTTCTCCTGCGATCAATTTGTCAATTCACCAGTCAATATGTATTGTATTACTTAAGGTCAAACTTGGAGCAAATCTATGACAAAATTAATTGTAATTACCGGAAGCAGTCGCGGTCTAGGTCTTGCCATGACCGAAAAGTTTATTGAATTGGGACATACAGTTGTGGGCTGCGCCCGTTCTTCCGAAGCGGTGGAAAAACTCCAACAAAAATATAGTGCGCCCCACCATTTTACTTGTGTGGATGTCACCAACGACGAGCAAGTAAAAGCTTGGGCAACAGAATTTATGGCAAAAAATGAGCCGCCAGATTTGCTAATTAATAATGCAGGTATAGCTAATCATCTCGCCCCTCTTTGGAATATCAGCAACGAAGAATTTTCCCAGGTAATTGATGTTAATATTAAAGGTACAGCTAATGTAATTCGCCACTTTGTGCCGGCAATGATTGCTCAAAAAAGCGGCATAATTGTCAACTTTAGTTCGGGTTGGGGAAGGTCAACTTCGCCGGAAGTTGCGCCCTATTGCGCTTCCAAGTGGGCAATAGAAGGACTTACGCGATCGCTCGCTCAAGAATTGCCCGCAGGTTTGGCAGCAGTTCCTTTGAATCCGGGGATAATTCACACAGATATGCTGGACATTTGTTTCGGAGAAGATGCCGCAAATTACCCGTCAGTTAAAGCATGGGTGCAAAAAGCAGTTCCTTTCTTACTAAAATTAAAAGCTTCCGATAACGGAATGCCGCTGACTGTTCCTGGATAATACAGCAACCCTCGCAGGATTTGCGAACATCTCTCTTTTCTTCTCTTCTGCGCTCTCTGCGGTTCATTAAAAAATTCAAAAATGAAATAAAATTGCTATATTCTCAAATTATATCAAATCCGTTAGCATCGGAATAGTAAATTCGAGTTCACTGTTCACTGTTCAGTGTCAACAGTCAACAGTCAACAGTCAACATCATTCCGGTGTAACCGGAAATGATATCACAACTCTTTCCCCAAATAGCCACTGTGAACTTGCCGCTAACCTCCCCCTCGCAAACCGAAACTCGCAAAGCAGACCACCTGCGGATTTGCCTCGAAGAAGACGTACAATTTCGCGAAACTACCAGCGGCCTCGAACGCTACCGTTTTGAACACTGCTGTTTGCCAGAACTCGATCGCACCCAAATCGATTTAACCTCCACATTTCTCGGCAAAAAACTAGCCGTTCCCCTGCTAATTTCCTCGATGACCGGTGGCACAGAATTAGCCCAGACCATCAATTATCGCCTCGCCGATGTCGCTCAAGAATACAAACTGGCAATGGGAGTCGGTTCCCAGCGAATCATCGTAGAAAATCCTCAACTAGCTCCTACATTTGCCGTCCGTCGCCGCGCTCCAGATATTCTACTATTCGCCAATATCGGAGCAGTTCAATTAAACTACAATTACGGTTTGGAACAGTGCCAAAAAATTGTTGATATTTTAGAAGCCGATGCTCTAATTTTGCACCTAAATCCGCTGCAAGAGTGCGTCCAAACCGAAGGCGATACTAACTTTAAAGGACTGCTAGATAAAATAGCCAAATTGTGCGCTAAATTACCAGTACCAGTTATTGCTAAAGAAGTCGGCAACGGTATTTCAGGAAAGATGGCAAAGAAATTGCTCGCTGCGGGGGTAGGTGCGATCGACATTGCCGGGGCCGGAGGCACTTCTTGGGCGAAAATAGAAGGAGAGCGAGCTAAAGATGGCAAGCAGCGCAGGTTAGGCGCAACCTTTGCCGACTGGGGAATACCGACAGCCGAGTGCATTGTCAGCACCCGCGCCGTAGCGCCGGATGTTCCCCTGATTGCCTCTGGAGGCTTGCAAAACGGGTTGGATGCAGCGAAGGCTATCGCCCTTGGCGCGGATATTGCGGGACTGGCGCGGCCGTTTCTACAAGCTGCAGCGGAATCGGAATCAGCCGCAGCCCTCCTTGCTGAGGTATTAATTGCAGAAATCGCCACCGTGATGTTCTGTACAGGCTGCGGTAATTTGGATGAGCTACAACAATCTGGGGTTTTGGAAAGGTTAAGATAAAAGTGAGTCAGCAGTCAAAAGTCATTAGTCAGCAGTCATTAGTCAGAAGTCATTAGTCATTAGTCAACAGTCAACAGTCATTAGCTAATAACTAACGACAGCGAATAATTGCTAAATCCTACTTGCAGGAATGACCAATAATATCGTTTCCGGTGGCATCGGAATAATATTTTGCCGAGTGCAGTGGTAAGGTCTCGCTCGCGTGCGAGGACGCTTTCACGCTCGGTATCATTCCGCTCTAACCGGATGTGATATAACTAATGACTAATGACTAATGACTAATGACTATTGACTATTGACTATTGACTAATGACTATTGACTATTGACTAATGACTAATTACCAATTACACATTACCTAATGAAAGATTTCCTAAAATATACCTGTGCAAGTTTACTGGGAACCTTCCTAGGATTGTTGCTGCTGGGCAGCATAGGATTGGGGGGACTGGTACTACTAATTGCTATGGCTGCATCGTCGTCTAAAGATTCAGGCCCGCAAGTTAAAGATAAGTCTGTATTGGTATTAGACCTTTCTTTAAATATCACTGACAGCAAACCGATCCGCAGCACAGGCGCAGCGATTCAAGATGTGCTTTCGGACGATTCCGGCGATGCTGTGACGCTGCGGACTGTTTTAGATACGATCGAATATGCGAAAAAAGACCCGAAAATCGTTGGCATTTATCTCGAAGGCAGCTCGGATTCGAGCAGCAGCGGGTTTGCCAATCTCAAAGAAGTTCGATCGGCATTGCAGCGTTTCCGAGATGCCAAAAAACCTATTTTTGCTTACCAGATGGACTGGAATGAGCGAGATTATTACCTCGGTTCCGTTGCTAATACAATTGCAGTCAATCCTTACGGCGCTTTGGAAATCAACGGTTTTAGCAGTCAGGCAATGTTTTTCACCGGTGCTTTGGAAAAATACGGCGTGGGAGTGCAAGTGACTCGCGTCGGCAAATACAAGTCAGCCGTTGAGCCGTTTTTACTCACAAAAATGAGTCCCGAAAATCGCCAGCAAACTCAAAAGTTGCTCGGAGATATGTGGGGAGAATACCTGCAAACTGTCGCTCCGAGCCGCAAAGTGACTGTTCCGCAACTGCAAGCGCTTGCAGATAATGGCGGAACTTTGATGGCTGACGAAGCTCTCAAAAACAAGTTAGTTGATAAAGTTGTATACTTTGACGAAATATCGACCGAACTCAAAAAACTCACAGGAACCGATCGCGAAAACAAATCTTTCAAGCAAATTAGTTTGAAAAACTACGCGAAAGTTGCTGAGAATAAAAATTCAACTCACGCTGACAAGAAAAACCAAATTGCTATACTTTACGCTGAAGGAGAGATTGTAGACGGCGAAGGGGGCCCGACTCAAGTAGGAGGCGATCGCATCGCTCAAGAAATGCGGAAAATTCGAGAAGATGACGACGTAAAAGCCGTAGTTTTGCGCGTCAACAGTCCCGGAGGCAGTGCGACGGCGGCCGAAGTCATTGGGCGCGAAGTTATGCTGACGGGCAAAAAGAAACCAGTGATCGTTTCGATGGGAAATTTAGCAGCTTCCGGCGGCTATTGGATTTCGATGGGTTCCAGCCGCATTTTTGCCGAACCAAATACGATAACCGGTTCGATCGGCGTTTTTGGAATGCTGTTCAACGCCGAAAAGTTGGCTGCTAACAACGGCCTGACTTGGGACGTGGTGAAAACCGCCCGCTTTGCGGATACTAACACGGTTTCCCGTCCGAAAAATCCTCAAGAATTGGCGAATATTCAGAGGGTAGTCGATCGCATTTACGATCGATTTATTACTAAAGTCGCCAACTCCCGCAAACTGCCGAAAAACAAGGTACAAGAAATTGCTCAAGGCAGGGTGTGGTCTGGTACGGCTGCGAAACAGTTGGGTTTAGTCGATGAAATTGGCGGGCTTGAAGATGCTGTCAGAGAGGCTGCTAAGCAAGCTAAACTCGGCGACGATTGGAAGGTGGAAGAATATCCCAAACGCCGCAGTTTGGAGGAGCGAATTTTGGAAAGAATTTCAGGCGTTCACGTTTTGAAACCCGCCGCCAAACTTGACCCGCTAACGGCCGAATTTAAGAAAATGCAAGATGAATTGGCTGTTATCAAGTCGATGAACGACCCGCAGGGGGTTTATGTTCGCTTGCCTTTCAATTTGCGGATTGATTAATTGATACCAAATCCGGGATTTTTACCCATTTATTCTTCAGTCCCACTTGACTCTGACAAATGTTTTGCTCTTGAACTGTTGCCAGCGCTGAGTCTAATAGGGGTTTTTAACCCGGATTTGGTAAAAGTAGGCTGACCAAGAATTTCTTGATGGTACCCGCCACGTGATTTATCCGTGGAATCAATCCAAAATCTCAAATCGAAAATCCTCAAGCCCCCGCATTTACCCGTGGGGTCGCCTCTAAAATCTAAAATCTAAAATCTAAAATCGATTGACGCATCCTACCAACAACTGAAAAGCCCGGTTTCTGGAAGAAACCGGGTTTATGAATACCCTAAAAGTCGATCGACTGGGAATTGGCAATATTTGTTATGCAGCACGCTGAGTTAACAATCCCCAGATGAATAGTAGAACGATCGCACCTACGACTGCAAAAGCTATGCTGGGTAGAGTCAATGCTCCGAAGGATGCTCCCCCGCTCGTCCCCAGCAAGACTTGGCCTAGATAACCTCCCACTAACGCGCCCAAAATTCCTAAACCTGTTGTTGCCAGAAAACCGCCGCCTTGAGATCCCGGATAAATGGCTTTGGCTAGCGCACCGGCAATCAGTCCTAAAACGATCCAAGCAATAATTCCCATTTCTCTTTCTCCTGAATACTTAAACTTTTCTTGTGCCTTGTCTTATGTTCTTAGAATAACAACCCCTATCCCGCTCTTACCTCTACCGCAGGGATGAACCGAAAGTGGTAGGATTTCTCATGAATCGTCGGAGTTTGAGGCTTTTTAATATCTCAAAAGAGTTAACCCACTTTTTCGAGGGAAGAAAGGTACTTATGCTCAAAGCAAAAAGGAAATAGGAGAATTTTTTCTGGGACTTTTTGTGTTTTACTGGTAAAAAATTACAATAATTTTGTGAAATGAGGAAAGTTTGCGCCCGATGGATCTGACTCTGTGCATGATTGTGAAGAATGAAGAGGCAACACTGTCGCGGACTTTGGACAGCGTTAAGGGTGTTGTTGACGAAATGGTGGTGGTGGATACGGGTTCGGGCGATCGCACTCGTGAAATTGCCCGAGAATCCGGGGCGAGGGTTTATGACTTTGAATGGTGCGACGACTTCGCAGCGCCGCGCAATGAGTGTCTGAAGCACGCCCAGGGCGACTGGATTTTGGTGTTGGATGCCGATGAGGTGTTGGTACCGGAGATTCTCCCTCAAATAAAGCAGGCAATTGCGAGCGATCGGCTGCTGCTAATCAATCTCATCCGCCAAGAAATCGGTGCCTCTCAATCTCCCTATTCCCTAGTGTCGCGCTTGTTTCGCAATCGCCTCGATATCCGCTTTTCTCGCCCTTACCACGCAATGGTAGACGACAGCGTGGCTGAGATTTTGCAGAGGGAACCAAATTGGAAAATAGCTTCTCTCCC
Source organism: Microcoleus sp. Pol10D4 (assembly GCF_036701555.1). Lineage (NCBI taxonomy): Bacteria > Bacillati > Cyanobacteriota > Cyanophyceae > Oscillatoriales > Microcoleaceae > Microcoleus > Microcoleus sp. Pol10D4. The sequence continues at coordinate 88,468 of NZ_JAUBRA010000002.1, read as the reverse complement.
CGATGTGGCGATTTGGCACTCTGGTTATCAAAAAGATGCGATCGCCGCAAAAAGTAAATTCCAAAAAGCTCAAGCAGCAATGGAACGCTATATAGCTTATTATCCAAACGATGCTTATGCTTGTAGCAAATTAGGCGCTTTGTATGTAGAAAGCGGGCAAATCGGGCGGGGAATTAATTTATTAACCAAAGGCTTGACTGCGGAGGCAATTAATGATTCTATTCTTTACGAACTAAACTATCATTTGGGAATTGCATATCGCCAGCAGCAGCAATTTGTAAAAGCAAAAGAACACTATCAAGCGGCAATTAATACCAATGTGTTCCCGCCACTCAAGTTGGGTGCTTACAATAACTTGGGCAATTTGCTCAAAGATGAAGGAGATTTGAAATCTGCTGAAAAAGCTTACAAAGCAGCTTTAAAAATTGACCCTAATTTTGGAGTAGGTCACTACAATTTAGGATTGACGCTGAAGGCAGCCGGAAATTTAGCAGATGCGATCGCCTATTACCGACAAGCGATAAAAATCGATCCCGAACACGCGGAAGCTCATCAAAACTTGGCAGTAGCCTTGCTCAAAATTGGCAAAATGCCAGAAAGTTTAGCAGAATTTAAAAGAGCGATCGCCCTTCACGAACAGCGCCGCCCTTTTGAAGCAGAACGCCTGCGCCGGGGACTGCAAGAAATGGGTTTGATCTAAACTTGTTACCAAGTAATTTGTAGGGGCAATCCCCCCGTGGTTGCCCCTCGAACCGGACGGGGTAAGCACGGGGGCATTACCCCTACTGTAAAAATTAACAGCAAAATCAAGCAATTATCTCTACTTTGCCGCTATCCAAATCGTAGCGGCCCCCAACAACTTTAAGCTTGCCGGCTTTGATTGCTTCAGCTAAAATAGGCGACGAGGATTGTAACTTATTTACATTCATTTTCACATTAGCTCTGACTGCGTTATCCCACGCATTGCCTGTTTGACCTTTGGTCGAATCTACTGCGGGTTTAATCGCCGCCACCAAAGTGCTAATGTGACCCGGCACAGCTTTACCATCTAAAGCTGCTTTGACAGCACCGCAGCGTTCGTGACCCAGAATTACTAATAGTGGCACGCCTAATTCTAAGGCCGCATATTCTATATTTCCGAGAACCACATCGTCGAGAAAATTGCCAGCTACTCGGATATCAAATAAGTCCCCTAATCCTTGGTCGAAGATAATTTCGGGAGCAACGCGCGAATCAGAACAAGCCAGGATGGTTGCAAACGGGTGTTGACCCTTTGCTACTTCTACAACTCGCGATCGAGCTTGGTCGGGAAATGTCCGTTTTTGCTCAATGTAGCGTTGATTCCCCTCCATCAATTTCTTAAGAGCACTGCTAGGAGTAATGTCAGTAGGAGTAATGTCAGAGATTGCCTCTGCCTTTGCTGCTTCGGCTTGTAAAAACGCAGGTGCCAAGCTTGCCGCCAGCATCCCTGCACCAGCCCTCAGCATTAAATTCCGTCGCGAAATCATACCTGTTCTTTCGCTTTCAGTCATCAGAAAAATGGGTAGAAACCCCGTCCTTTTAGGACGGCTTTACATTTTTGATTTACTACCGCCTTGGGACTGGTTGGCTCGGTGTGCTTTTGTGTTGCACTTTCAACGGGACAATTACCGCCTCAAACTTCCCAGCCCTGTACGCATAGTGTTTTGCTCTTTTCGAGCCTCCCTTGCGGGGTAATGTTAGCTTCGACAATGTTTTGAGAGCTTGTTAGGCTGAAAGCACTGTTCCAGTGACCTTAGAACTGTTTAACCTTCAGCGACAGAGCAAGGAACTAGCTACGCATTCTCCCGGTGTCGTGACTCTCAAAACGTAGGCAATTAAGCCTTAGTCTGGTCAGTACGGCTTTCGAGATTTCTCTTTCAAGCCTCATGCCTTTAGGCTGAGGTTCCTGACTGCTTGCAACTCGGTTCAATTGTTTGTATTTTTTAGCATAATATATACCACAAGCTCAGCCCGACTTCTTTAATTTTTCTTTACAAGCAGCTCCGGCAAAATTTAAACTTCAAAAAAGTTGGCCCTTTTTATTTCATTCCTATTTTATTTAGTAAAGTCAACAGCAGTCATCCTTCTGCGGACAGGGATGCTAGAATGTATCTAAAACGACTATTATTTATCAATGGCTCGAAATGTCCTACGTTGCCAGCATTCATATCTATCCGGTCAAGTCCCTTGACGGCATAGCAGTCAGTCAAGCACCTATTCTAGCCAGCGGAGCTCTAGAAGGCGATCGTTCTTTTGCAATCTGCGATGCAGCAGGAGAATTGGTTAACACTAAGCACAACAGCGGAGTCAGTTTTCTACGCTTATCCTTTGACATCAAAAAGAGAATTGCCGGTCTGAAAATTCAAGGCACCGAACAAGAAATATTTTTTCATGTAGATAGAGAACGCTTGGGAATAGAATCTTGGTTGAGCAGCTACTTTGGTTTCCCTGTCAAATTAATTGAAAACTTGCTTACAGGTTTTCCCGACAATACCGCTGCACCAGGGCCAAGCATTATCAGTACCGAAACAATTGCCGAAGTTGCATCTTGGTTTCCGAGAGTTTGCGTTAACGAGATGCGCCATCGCTTGCGAGCTAATATTGAAATAGGAGATGTCCCGGCTTTTTGGGAAGACCAACTTTTACCACAAGCCGATGAAATTGTGAGGTTTAAAATAGGGACTGTAATATTTGAAGCTATTAATCCAGGTCAGCCATGTCTCCTATCTACGCGAAATTATGCGGCGCAAGCAAGCGATCTAAATTTTAAAAATATACTAACAGCAAAGCAGAAGGAAATTATGCCTGACCTGCTAAAAAAAGGGCATTTAAATCACTTTACTCGGCTGATAGTCAACACGCGACTCGCACCTCAATCAGCAGAAAAAATATTACACATAGGAGACGAAGTTCACATTATCAGGGTCAGCAACTCTCTATTGAATACCATTTCTGATTAGTTGTAGGTTACGAGTCTGATCAAGCCGGCGGCAACTCCAAAGTAAGTTGACCCAAAACACCAGTTCTAAAATCGTTTAACATCTGCCTCGCCGTCCGTTCGACATCTCCTTTGTACCTGTCTTTTGCTACCTCGTGCAAATAATCTTCACCATTACTAGAGGCTGCATCTAATTTATACCTGGATTTGAAACCTGATAGTGATATCAACGTGTCATCAGTCGCCTCCAGCCCTTGGAGCAAATCTACCATAGCTGCTGCTACTACTTGATTGTCGTAAGCTGCTTCGCCAATATCTTCGCAAATAGCTAATTTTAGGGCATTTTCTTGATTGTTAATTCGGGTTGGGATCACTCCGGGGGCGTCTAATAATTCAATTTCGTCAGAAATGCGAATCCATCGGAGCGATTTAGTTACTCCAGCTCTGCGGGCACTGTCTACCACTCTCCGCCCTAACAGCCGATTAATTAAAGCAGATTTTCCGACATTGGGAAATCCCATTACCACTGCCCGGACTGGACGGGGCAGCATACCTCGATCGAACCTTCTTTTATTGAGCTGCACCCCAGCATCCTGCACGGCATCCGCCACAGCGTCTACTCCTTGACCGTGCTCGGCATTAGTAAAATACGCAGTTTCCCCCTGGGCATCAAACCATGTTTCCCACGTCTCGCGCGATCGAGGCGTAATCATATCCATGCGGTTGACGACCAATACTCGTGCCTTGCCGCCCACCCAATTCGGCATTTGGGGGTGATAAGTAGCCAATGGAATGCGGGCATCTCGGACTTCGAGCACCACATCTACCCGCTTTAGCTGTTCTTTTAATGCCCGTTCAGCTTTGGCAATGTGACCGGGATACCAGTGAATTTTCATTAGTTAGTTGACTGTTGACTGTTGACTGTTGACTGTTGACTGTTGACTGTTGACTGTTGACTGTTGACTGTTGACTTTTGTTACTTGTTAGTTGTTAGTTGTTAGTTGTTAGTTGTTAGTTGTTAGTTGACAGTTGTTAGTTGTTAGTTGTTAGTTGTTATTGGTTAGTTGTTGAATGACAACAGTCAACTGCCAACTGCCAACTGCCAACAGTCAACAGTCAACTGACAACTGTCAACAGTCAACTGACTAAGGCACAATCAAAACTGCACAAGGAGACAGATTGATCACCCGATTGGTAACGCTGTCAGACGCCCCATCATCGGTTAAACCCATCCCCCGACAGCCCATCACAATCAAATCTGCCCCAATTTCGTCAGCCACATCACAAATCGTGAAAGCAGGTTTGCCTTCCCGTTCGATGATTTCAGCTTCAATTCCCTGCTGGGAAAACATCGATTGGGCCTCAGAAAGAAGTTTGGCGACTGCTTCGGGGGAAGTCATCACCTCTCGCGCGGGGGCGTCGGCCTCCTCGGCTGGGGGCTCGACTACCGAGAGAATAACTAAACGAGCACCGTAGGTTTTTACGATATTGACCACCTTTTCGGCAGCTTCGCGGGCTTCTCGGCTTTGATCTACAGGAAATAAGACTGTCTTGAACATACTGCACATCTCCGGGACACGGACTCCGATAAAATGTTTAGGTTAAGCCAATCAGTGCCGTTTGTTCCATCTTCCGTTTTTTATACGGGCGCGGTTGAATGCGTCCGAGGCCGGGGTGCAAGTTACCAGTGCCGCCATTTCAACGGAATTCGACAAAAACACACATATTAGGAGGTTAATCCTGTGACAAAAAAAACTGTAGCAAATTTATCGGCATCGGACTTATCGGGCAAACGGGTATTGGTGCGGGCGGACTTTAACGTGCCGCTCGACAACGGCAATATCACCGATGATACTCGCATCCGGGCGGCTCTGCCGACAATTCAAGATTTAGCGTCCAAGGGCGCTAAGGTGATTTTGTGCAGCCACTTCGGCCGTCCCAAGGGTGTGACGGAGAAGTTGCGCTTGACGCCCGTTGCTGTGCGCCTGTCGGAATTGTTGGGCAAAGAGGTCAAAAAGACTGACGACTGCATCGGTGATGAAGTCGCTGCTACAGTCGCCGCGATGCAAGATGGCGATGTGCTGTTGCTGGAAAATGTCCGCTTCTACCCAGAGGAGGAGGCAAACGACCCAGAATTTGCTAAGAAGTTAGCTTCTGTGGCGGATTTGTATGTCAATGATGCTTTTGGTACGGCTCACCGGGCTCACGCTTCTACTGAGGGTGTTACTAAGTATCTGAGTCCTTCTGTGGCTGGGTTTTTGATGGAGAAGGAACTGCAATATCTCGGCAGTGCGATCGACAATCCTCAGCGTCCTTTAGCTGCTATAATCGGCGGTTCTAAGGTTTCCAGCAAGATTGGAGTCATTGAAAAACTGCTCGAAAAGTGCGACAAACTGCTGTTGGGTGGTGGCATGGTTTTCACGTTCTACAAAGCTCGAGGCTTGAACGTGGGCAAGTCTTTAGTGGAAGAGGACAAGCTGGAACTGGCTAAGTCTTTGGAAGCTAAGGCGAAGGAACGGGGAGTTGCTTTTCTGTTACCTACTGATGTGGTAGTTGCTGACAAGTTTGCTGCTGATGCTAACACTCAAACTGTCTCTGTTGAAAGCATCCCCGACGGTTGGATGGGTTTGGATATCGGCCCGGATTCAGTAAAAACTTTCCAAGATGCTTTGGCCGATTGCAAAACTGTTATCTGGAACGGGCCCATGGGCGTGTTTGAGATGGAGAAGTTTGCTGTGGGAACTGAAGGTATCGCTCATTCTTTGGCTGGACTTACTAAAACTGGTACTACCACAATTATCGGTGGTGGTGACTCGGTGGCGGCTGTTGAACAGTTGAATTTAGGTGAACAAATGAGCCACATTTCTACTGGTGGTGGTGCTAGTTTGGAGCTGCTCGAAGGTAAGGAATTGCCTGGTGTTGCTGCTTTAGATGAAGCTTAATTAAGTTAAGTAGGGCGGGCTTTGCCCGCCTTGCTGGAAGCTGGCCTATATCCTTGGCTGCGAATCATTTTTTTGAAGATTTACCGCAGAGGGCGCAGAGAACGCAGAGCAAGAGAAAAGAGAGAAGGATATGGGTTTAAAGTCTATAGTTTGCTAGTATAATTTTTTTGAAGTAGCAGTGAGGTTTGTTTGTGAAACTTAAACTCTTGGCAACTGTAACGGCAAGTTTAGCTTTGTTTGGGCTGGTCGATCCCGTTAAAGCTCAAAATCCAGATCATGTTAGGCAATTGCTGGAAACTAAAGAGTGCGAGGGCTGTGACTTGAGAAATGCTGATTTGTTCAAGGCTAGCTTGTACAGAGCTAATTTAAGAGGAGCGGATTTAAGCGGAGCAAATCTCTATGAAGCTAATTTGCTAGAAGCGGATTTAAGTGATGCTAATTTGTCTAATGCTAATTTAGTCAACGCTGAGTTGTACGGTGCTGAGTTGTACGATGCTAATCTGCGAAATGCGGATTTGTCTAATGCTTTTTTGGGGCGAGCTAATCTGACGAGTGCGGATTTGCGCGGTGCTAAACTTTTTAATGCGAATCTGGCCGAAGCTTCTCTGCTGGAAGCTAATTTGTCGAATGCCGATTTGAGGCGTTCGCTGGTGTTTAGAGTGAATTTGAATCGTGCGAATTTAAGCGGAGCGGATTTGTCTTTCGCGGATGTGCGCGAGAGTAATTTGCAGGCTGCTATTTTGTCAAATACCAGGCTTCCTAGGGCTCAATTGACCGGGACAAATATTGATGCGGCGAATAACGTGCGACAGGCTGATTTGGAACGTGCCAACTTGCGGGGTACGAATTTGGGGCCGGGGGTTTGCGTGATAACGAATTTTCCTTATTGTGTTTTGAATGTGGAATAATTTGCCTGCTGAGTGCGTCAGCCTCCATTTTTTTGGCAGCTACGGGAGTTTTTGATCCCGGCCCAAAAACGGATACAAGCCCCCGACTTAAGTAGTGGAAATCTCCAAATTTTAGACTAAAGTTTGAGTTCCCAGATGAATCTGTGGAGTAAATCTAAAATCTAAAATCTAAAATCGACTGACCCGGCCAAAAAACGGATACAAGCCCCCGACTTAAGTAGTGGAAAGCTCCAAATTTTAGACTAAAGTTTGAGTTCCCAGATGAATCTGTGGAGTAAATCTAAAATCTAAAATCTAAAATCTAAAATCCACTGGCTGGCTGGCGCACCCTAGGTTGAGATCCGAGCTAAGTTTGAGGTGGTTTGTATCCTCTTTCTAGGGCAAATCTCACAAGCTGGGCACGATTTTCTAATTGTAATTTGCTGAAAATGCTGCCTAAATGAGCTTGCACAGTCCGGGGGCTAATAAACAGCCGATCGCTAATTTGTTTGTTAGTATAACCCTGGATAACCTCCCAAAAAACTCTTTCCTCGGCTGGTGTTAAAGGCAAAGGTGCAGGTGCTGGCAATACTGCCACAAGTTGTGGTTCCACCGCCCTACCGCTAGAAGTTTGCAGCAGTCGGACAATTTCGGCGTGAATCCGGTGAGAGCGCTCTAACTGCGCCTTTACCTTGGCTAAGATTTCTTCAGACTGAAAAGGTTTTACCAGATAATCGTCACCGCCGATCGAATGACCTTCAACTTTTGACTCCAACTCGCCTTGACCCGACAAAAATATAAAGGGGACTAACTGTCCCAAACGGGTAGTTCGCAAACGGCGACAAAACTCAAACCCGTCCATTTCCGGCATCATGACATCTGAAATTACCAAATCTGGGGGGGCATTTTCAAAAATCGAGAGCGCCTCAACCCCTGAATTAGCGCATTCCACCCGATATCCTTGACTTTCCAGGTACATTGCTAAGACTGTTTGACAGTCTGCTTCGTCGTCCACCACTAATATTCTTTCCATGACAGGCTTGCACCAATTCCAGTTGGACAGTTCTTGAAACTGCCAGTCCCAAAGTAGGAACTTAATTGAGTTTACCTCCTGCAACTTGATAAAAGCTTGCAATTTCAAGACGCCACACTTTCTCAAATAGTCCAATTAGGGGCGCCTAGCGCATAAAAGGGGAAGCAGTAGAGCAATATGGGGAACAATCTCCTTCTTTGATTCGCCTATCATCAAAAGCTACAACTTTTTATGAGGAAGCGTCAACTTTTCTGCAGAAAATAGAAGGTAAAAGAAAGAATTTTATCCTATAAAATAGAAATTTTGGTAACACTTACACTATTCCTAGACCCGACATTGAAAGGTTTTTAGATTTTTCGGGTTCGGACACAGGTACAAAAGGAACAACGCGAGCAGGTGCTACTACTGGGGGCGGCGCGAACAAACTCGGGTCGGCAACCAACATACTTTCAATTATCGCTGCTGGTTCGGGGCGACTGAACAGATACCCCTGCATGATATCGCACTGATGTTGTTTCAAAAAATCTAGTTCTGCTTCTGTTTCCACTCCCTCAGCAATTACAGTCATATTCAAACTGTGACCCAGTAAAATTACTGCTGTAGTAATAGCAGCATTTTGAGTATCTTCGTTGGCATTACGGACGAAAATTCGATCGATCTTTAAACTGTCAAAAGCAAATTGCTTAAGATATCCTAAAGTAGCGTAACCGGTGCCGAAGTCGTCAATAGCAATCCGAATTCCTAGAGCTTTTAGTTGGTTTAAAGTAGCGCCTGCTACTGTCGCATTTTCCACCAAAGCGCTTTCGGTCATTTCTAATTCTAAATTAGCAGGCTCTAAACCTGTAGTTTCCAATATTTGGACGATTCGCGCCTTGAGTTCCGGGTCAGACAACTGCCGGGCCGACAAGTTTACTGATATTGTAAAGGGCGAAAACCCCGCCGCCAGCCAACTAGCGGCTTGAGCGCAAGCTGAAAGCAGTACCCACTCGCCAATCTGAATAATTAAACCTGTTTCTTCTGCTAAGGGAATAAATTCTCCGGGAGAAATTATTCCTCGATCGGGATTTTGCCAGCGCACTAAAGCTTCGGCGCCGATAACTTGCCCGGTAGCAATATTCACTTGTGGCTGATAGTATACCTGAAACTCACCTTGTTCCAAAGCGTGGCGCAGCAAAGCTTCGAGAGCAAACTTTTCAGGAGAGAGAGTCGTAACCTTGGTGGAGTCGTTAACTAAATCTTTAAGTCTGGCTTCTGCTTGGTGAAGCGCGACAGTCAGCGGTTGAGTAATAGTTTGCCGTTTCAAGACGCGAGAAGCAATGGCTCCCAGCAATTCAGCCTTGGTAAACGGCTTTGTCAAGTAATCGTCTGCCCCCAATTCCATCCCCCGACGAAAATCGGTTTTGTCACTTTGAGCCGTGAGGAAAATAAATGGAATTGTTCCAGCTAGCGAGTTTTGCCGCAGAGTCCGCAACACGTCATAACCGTCGAGTTCCGGCATCTGCACATCGCACAAAATTAAATCCGGTATCTCCGAAAGTGCCATCTGCACCCCAGCTCGACCGTTCTCGGCCGCAATGACCCGGTAGCTGTGAGATTCCAGGAGTTGCAGAAGAGTTTCCCGGATTAATTCGTCGTCTTCAATTACCAAAATTTTGAGCATGATACTTAGATAACAGATGGCACTATATATCTGAACCTGACTAACTCTAGCATACTCAAACTAGCAAATTAATAATTCAGCTAATTAGCCAATAAACCATTAGCCAAATGGCTGAATATTTCCCCTCGGTTCTTAAGTCACAATCAAAGAACTGCCTAAATTGGGGAGATTTCGCTCTCTTTCAAGAGCAGAAAACTGCTGCGCCCGACTCGTTTGATAAACTTTTATTACAAAATCTTCAATATTTCTCATAAAAGAAATTAGCCAAGAGTTTCAGTGCGCCGATGGCGGAAATTACTCAGGCTATCACTTATATGATGTCCGGTTAATTGTTCATAATTAGTCCGTGTTTTTACTGAAAACTAGAGTTTTTTCTCAATGGATGAATCAGGATGCAGCGTCCTGATTCATCCAAAAAAGGATATTTGCTTTCAGACAACAGCCGTGGAGAGATAAAAATTTTAGATTAAGGTTCAACCTGCCAGATTCATCTGTGAAGTAAATCTCAAATCTCAAATCTCAAATCGACTAACGGAGAACTTAATTATGGTTCTCTAACCGGAAATCCTATTATGCACTGCCTTAATTCACAGGCTTAGTGGAATTCGCGCAAAACTTTTTATCTACAATTGCAGAAGTAATACTGACAGCGTGCATTGATGATGACGGAATTATCAGGTTCTGCGGAACTACCAGGGTCTTTTTACAAACCAGCTCGCTACTGCCTACAGAGGCAAAGTTCCAAGCATAAAATTCGGGAGTGCTGACTGTCGCATTGGCAGGATGTAAACCTAGTCCAGTCACCAATACTAATCCAAAAGTCACTAAAGCTACGATCGCGAATCTCAGCATATTCTTTGTTTGAACAGGAAAACTTACCTGATCGGTATTACCTTATTATTGCGCGGGTGGATAGAGAGCGTCAATCGATTTTAGATTTTAGATTTTAGATTTTAGATTTTAGAGGCGACCCCACGGATAAATTCGGGGGGCAAGTTTCATCGGATACAGGTTTTTTATTTCTGAGTCCTGAGTCTGCGAAGGAATGAATCCGGGGGCTTGTATCCTGGATGCTTGATTGTCAATAGCAGTTATTCGGCCGTCAGGTTCAACTCGTAAGCGATCGGCTCGGATGTCTGAGAAACTACCACGAATTCATAAAAACCAGCATCATCCAGCAATCCTGACCAACTAAGTCCCTCTGCATCTTCCAGCAAAGCTCGCGCGCCCTTTGTCCCCCCCGGAGTATAAATTGACAGTAGCGTAGATTTGCGCGGTGCTTGCAAATTCACGCGCAAAGTTTGATTTTGAGCGAACCTGGCAATGTAAGCTTTCCCTTCTCCGGGTTTGAGATTGCCTGTGAGGCGTTTGCTCTTCGATAGGCGGTCAAATTCAACGCTTTCGACAGTTGCTCCAGCTTGTAAGGCTTCGAGTTCGTCGGCGGTAATTGCTTGCCAAATTTGTCCGATCGGCAAACCGATGATATTGCGATCGCGCGGCTGTTGTGGAAACCAAGAAAAGAACTTAGCATCAGCCAAATCGTACAAAGCCCGACTGCTCAAATTCAGCTTGTTAACCTCAGTTTTCCAGCGATCGATATCAGTGGTGTCGTAAGTGCCCAACCGCGCTCTAGCACCGCTGCTGATATTTTCCAGCTTGTCGAGCAACTCGTCGCCGATTTTCTGCCACCTTTCGCGCCACTGGCGATCTTCCTCGCCTTCTTTTAACAATCGTCCCCCCAATTCCGGGTATTTGGCATAGAAAGTCTCGTCCACAAGGTTGACGTAACCGTTATAGAATCGATCGTTAATTTTGAGCTTTACAAAGCGATCTTGCAAAGCATCTTCTTGCTGCTGCTTCGGGCTTGAAGGCTGGGGAACTTTCTGCACTTTTGATTGCAGATTTAACAAAGAATTGCCCGCAAACCAGCCAACTCCCCCCATAGTTGATAGCACAGCCACCACAAACAAAACCATTTTCCAAGCAGGCATTTTTTGCTGATTGCCAATAGCAGCAATTCGCACCGGAGTGCCCGGCAGTTTTGGCGTGGGAGCGGGCACGGGTATAGGCGAGAGATCCGGTGGCTGCGTGATCCCAAAATCCGGGGCTGGTGGCAAATGTGGCTGTAAAGGCGGATTGCCGGAGAGAGCGAGCATTACCTCGCGAGCCGAGGAATAACGCTGGCTCGGCTGCTGAGCAAGCATTTTATCCAGCACCAGGGACAAATTCGGAGACAGAGAACATTCCGCCCGCCAGTTCCAATTCAGCGTCTGGCTGTCGAGCAACTGATGCGGTTCCTTCCCCGTCAGCAACACTAAAACCGTTGCCGCCAGAGCGTACAAATCGCTGTGGGGAGAGACGATGCCCATCTGCATCTGTTCGATGGGAGCATAGCCGAGCTTGCCGATGCGAGTCGCGGGGGCGGGAGTGCCGTTAGCCTCAGCGAAAAGAGATTCTACGGTGGCGGCGACTTGTTTTACTCCGCCGAAGTCGATCAGCACTGGCATCCCGTCAGAACTCCGCAGAATCAGGTTGTCCGGGGAGATGTCGCGGTGAATCACTCCCAAAGAGTGAATGTATTCGAGCACGGGCAAAATCTGCAGCAGCAATTGATTGATTTCTGCTTCTATAAACCGCAAACCCTGACGCTTGCGGGCGTCGAGCAGAAAGCGGTAAGTTTGACCGGGTACGTAGTCTTGGACGAGAAATAGGTAGCCTCGATCGCTGATACTGACGCGGAAGAGTTCGCGAAAGCGGGGGATTTGATTGTGTTGCAGCTTGTAGAGCACTCCCGCTTCCCGCTCGAACAGTTCCTCGGATTTTTGTAAAGCGTAACTTCCATGTACTTGGGGCGCAAATTCTTTTAAAACGCAGGGTTCGTTAAATCGGTGGGCATCTTCAGCGAGGTAGGTGCGCCCGAAGCCTCCGTGTCCCAATTCGCGGACGATGCGGTAGTGATTGTTGAGAGTTATGCCGGGGTAGATGGGATTGTTCATTGGAACTTGCTGCGTCGGATTTTCACGCTTAACTGAGACTGGGAGTTTTGGGCGATCGCTGAATTAATCTTGACATAGTGTGTCAGTGTTTATTAGTCGATCGGCAGCTTGGCTATCCCCTGTGGTTATTGTGAAAACAGCGGTTTCGTGCTATGGAAGTTTATCTACTGCGCCATTTTTTCGATCGACCTCAAAATGTGTTCAAATTTTTAGTGTCCAGTCCAATGTGCGATCGGGTGTTAGCGCTACTAATTGAATCTTGAGCGATCGAGGTGCAAAATAGCTGGTAAAAGTATAGTCATTTATAGACATGGGAGGCTTCAAGCCCCGCCCCTTTCACTTTTACTTTGAGCGGATTGACCCGCCTCGGCTGAACTACGCAGCTCCCTATCCCATTGCTAAACGCATTTGAGATTGCTTTTCTGAGGATATTGTACGAACCGTTAACATCAGAATTGATTAATTGACCAATTGATGTTTTGTACAAACCTCGTTTAATTCGCTTGCCCGTGAAAACGGGGTCTTTATCAGTTTTTCCGTAAACTGGGATTGGGTCTAAACCCAGGAAGTTCGCTCGCGAGGTGTAGGACTCTTCTTGTACAATTACTTCGATTCCAACCAGTCGAGCTTTGTAATCCAACATCTCGATTAATCGAGCGTGAGGAATGCTGACAAAGTTTTGGTTAGTTTGCTTCCCTAGATCGATCTCGGTTTTCCATTGTGCATTCTTACCAATTACTAGCGTCCCAATTTGTTTCGCTACCAAATGGTCAACAATTAGGCGACTTGTGTGATGCAAGTAATTATCAACTTTTTGGTGGCGACAGCGAGTTAAACGCTGAATGCGACATGAGGTTCTGCGATTTCCTTTCAACTGACATTGCAACTTGGCTTTGCGCTTGTTGTAGAACTGGTTGATAGATTTCAACGGTCGCCCATTAACCAACAGTGGGGTAAACCCCGGTTGACTTGAAGTTAGCGCCGCTAAATTATCCAGTCCTAAATCAATGCTAGCTACAAAGTTGTCACCACTAAAGGTGGACTCCGGTTCATCATAAATCACCTCCATTACATAGCAATCGCATTTGGGAACTAATCTGACTTGGCAAATTCGAGCGGGATTAATTTTAGTTTTGATCGAAAGGTCAGTCCCCGAAAGTTTAATGATTCCCTTTTTCAACTGTTTGCTGCTAATTGCTTGAATTGTGTAAACGAGAATGTTTCGCCCTTTAGTTTTATCTTTGTATTTCGGCAGTTTTGGGCGACCAGTGAATTTAGAGGAATCCGTTTTGTAAGCTTTAACCGCTTCAAAGAATGATTTCCAATTCTTGTCCAACACCATTAAGATTTGTTGGCTAACCTTGGCAGGTAAAGCCTTGTACGCTTCGTGAGACTTCATTAAGCGGTTCATTTCGTTGTAGCCGACATAGCCCCATCCATAAATAAAACTCTGACGAATGACGTAGTTGGCGGCATTGTAGAGATTCTTGGATTTAAAAGCTAGTCGATCAATTTCAGCGAAACGGTGTTCCGTAGATTTAATGATATGTCGTTCTGTTAACTGCATTTAAGGCTTTTCTTTTTGAGATTGCGCGTATTTCACTCGACCGCTATGATAATATCATACTACTATTGCTTATAAGTGCTTACAAACTCAACGAAGTTTTACAATACGCATTTTAAGGAGCAAATCATGCAGCCAGAACAGCGTCAGCGAGCAATTGGGGCGTTTGAAGAGTTTTTGATGGCGCCGCTTGAGGAACGATTGCAACACCAGCAGAATCGAGTTGCCGAATCCAGGGCGATTCCCTACGGGATAGCTGCGCTTCACGCGCTTTTTCAAAAAGTCGCGGCCACAGTACCAGCTTACCAGACTTTCCTAGCTGCATTTAACATCAATCCCGCCTCAATTCAAACCTTTGAAGACTTCCAAAAATTGCCGCTAATTACCAAAGAGAATTATTTACGCTGTCACCCGCTACCTCAGTTGTGCTACCAGGGCAAATTAGAAACTTGCGATTTCATTGCTGTTTCATCTGGTTCGACAGGAAACCCGACATTTTGGCCGCGTTTTATCAGCGACGAGTTGCAAATTGCCGCTCGTTTTGAACAAATATTTCACGACAGTTTTTACGCCGACACTCGCTCAACTTTAGCTGTCATTTGCTTTCCGTTGGGAACTTGGGTAGGTGGAATGTACACGGCAAATTGCTGCCGCTATCTAGCGAGTAAGGGCTATCCAGTTACAGTTGTGACGCCTGGGAATAATAAGACTGAAATATTCCGAGTTGTGCAGGAACTTGGGGAGCATTTTGAGCAAGTAGTTTTGTTGGGATATCCGCCGTTTATCAAAGATGTGATTGATAGCGGAATTGCTGGGGGTGTGGAGTGGCAAAAATATCGAATTAAGATGGTGTTTGCGGGGGAAGTGTTTAGCGAAGAATGGCGGAGTTTGGTGAGCGATCGCACTCATTCTGACAATCTATATTACAACTCTGCGAGCCTTTACGGTACTGCCGATGCGGGCGTTTTGGGCAACGAGACACCGCTGAGTATTTGCATCCGTCGCTTTTTAGCAAACAATCCCGAAGCAGCACGCAATTTATTCGGGGAATCGCGGTTGCCAACGCTGGTACAGTACGATCCGAAAAGCCGCTTTTTTGAAGTGAATAATGACGGCACGCTGTTATTTTCTGGCGACAATGGCATCCCGCTAATACGCTATCACATCTCGGATAACGGCGGTTTAATTTCTTACGAAGCAATGCTCAATTTTTTGGCTGAATGGGGATTTAACCCTGTGGCACATTTGCAGCAAGCAGCAGGTATGAAAGTTCCTGATTTCCCCAGAGGAATTCGCTGCTTGCCATTTGTCTATGTATTTGGGCGATCCTCTTCGAGGGCTTCGCTAACGCACTTTACCGTTTCCTACTTCGGTGCTAACATTTACCCGGAAAATGTCACCGTAGGTTTAGAAGTTCCCACCATTCGGGAATGGGTGACGGGAAAATTTGTGCTGCAAGTCAAGGAAAATGCGGATCAAAATCGGTTTTTATCGGTGGTTGTGGAATTAGCAGCGGGGGTGGAGGGCGATGAGGAGATGAAGCAGGCGATCACATCTTCAATTCTCGCACAATTGCGGCGGCTAAACAGCGAATTTGCTAATTATGTGCCGCCCGAATATCAGTTACCTGTGGTGACATTAACGGAGACGGGCGATGCGGAGTATTTTCCGATTGGGGTGAAGCACCGATACACGCGGCAGTAAACCGTGTTTTTGTGAGTAGGGGATGCGCTAAATTGTATCGGGATCAATGTTTAATTCTCGCAGTTTCGCGGCCAGGCGATCGGCTCGTTGAGCCTCCCTTTCTGCAACCTCTTCAGGAGTAGGGACAAGCTCTCCTTCTGCTGTAAAGAAACGCAATTTTCCGCCACAAATTCCGAGACTCAAATCGAGCTGCTGACTTCGCAGATGCCCAAATTCGTTCGGTGCGATTGGTTCATATTCCCCGTCAACTAAATGAAACCCAGCTAATTCTAAAGTTTCGGGATCAAACCAAAAGTAATCATGAGTGCGAAAAGTATCTTGATAGAGTTGTTTTTTAAAGTTTTTGTCTATATCCGCTGTTTTGGGAGACAGGATTTCTACGATAATATTGGGGTACTTTCCCTCTTCATCCCAAACTACCCAGCTTTTCCGAGTTTTGCGTTCAGTTCCGAGTACCACAAAAAAGTCTGAGCCTCGGAAGTCCTTCGATTTGAGTTGCTTAGAACAGTAATAAAGGGCGAGGTCTCCAGCAGCATAGAAATCATTTCTATCTCGCCACAGCCATTCTAGACAGTTGAGGAGTAGGATTATTTGTCGCAGGTGCAGTTCTGTTTCCACCGGAGGTTCATCACTCTCTAAATCGCCGGGAGGAAAGATAAAGTTTTCCGGTATCTCTTGTTCTGGTATCTCTTGGGTAGTAGCTAATTCTGCGGTTGCGGACATGGCTGCTGGCTGAGGAGTAAGAGGTTGTGTGTCTATTTTAGCAAGCTTTTCATATCTCTGCCGAGGACTGTTCTGAAAGCCCGATCGCGCTTTTTGCAAAAAAATGCGATCGAACACCGAACAATATCAAATCTAGCATCATAATTCTTCATATCTCTCTGATATTAATCTGCGTGAATCGGCGTCAATCCCTTGTCATCTGCGGTTAATATATTCACTTTTTTTTACCGCAGATGAGGGCAGATGCAACACAGATTAACGCAGATGAATTATATCGAATCCGGTTGCACCCTCCGTGATTGTTGCCGGAATCGATCTAAATTAGTCTTTAACTACTAGCAATTACCGCTTTATTCGCCGTCAGTGTCCCTGAGAGCGGCCAGAATTTCCGGTCGTTTCATGCGCGCGTAGCCCCGCACTTTCCTGTCTTTGCCGATCGCCTTCAACCGTCTCAGCGAAAGACTTTCGTAGTCTTCTTCTGGGGACGGAAACGGCAACTCCAACTGCAACTGCGGTAACTGAGGTTTCTGCTGTGCTTTCGACTGCTTCTTCGGCTGCGTTTTTGACTGCTTCTTCGGTTGTGCCTCTGGCTGTATTTCTGAGTGCGTCACTGTGGCTCCCAGTTGGCGGCGGAGCGTTTCAATTTGATTTTTCAGGTCATTTTCTACGTCTTCAATAGCGTCGGAAACAAACTGATTAATTGTTTGGACTGTGCGTTCTAATTTTGTTGACAGTAGTTTTTCCAGTTCATCCAACTGTCTCAAAGCACCTTCTAGATTTCCCTCAGAAATAACAGCCGATGTTGGCGGACGGTTGCTGCTCGATTGTTCAATTTTTTTAGCCATTTTATCTACCTTTTCATGAAATGCTTTTTCCACTTGTTCGAGCAAATGCTTAATCTGTTCTATTTGATTACGCTCAAAGTTCTGATCAGTTAGAGCTTTTACGTGCTTTTTTAGCAGGTCTTCATTTTTTTTAACAGATTGTTCTATTTGTTTTGTTAGACTATCTACCTTTTTTTGAAATGATAGCTCAAATTGTTGCAGTACAGTCTCAATTTGTGCAGTTTTCTGAGTAGGTTGCGGAGCTAAATGTTCCATTTCTGCTTGAGCAACAGCTACCTCCTCGTCGGTCATTTCAAATACCCAAGCCCACATTTGCTCGATGCCGAGTTCTTTAGCAACAATACACCAATCTGAGCCGCAGACTACTTCATATTCTTCTTCGTTGCTATAAGCTTCTGTAGGGCGTACAATTAAAGGAATTAAGTTGCTGCCTTGCTCGATCAGACTTCTCCTGAGAGCTTCGCGGCGTTCGCGAGGAATTTCGCCCCGATGAGGCTCTGGTACTGCAATTTGGGAAGTGTAAATCTGGCTGTGACTAATTGGCTTAATTCGCAAATATTCAACTATTCGGTTTTGATCCGACGATCGCTCCATCTTGTTATAAGTCCCCTTTTCTCATTAAAATCTGGTGTTTGGGTGTTTATGTATATTTGCACTTTACAGCCTGCATTTTAAGTGCAGCATGACCAACCCAAGAACTCTAATTGTAGGGTGCGAGACAAACACCTTACCCAGACTGTGGTTAAGTTATAAGGGTTTCTTGGCCTGAGTCTTCCAAGTCTAGGATCGCACTCGGTTATCTGGGGGAGATATCGCTTTGCTGCTGTACTTGTGCGGCTGGCTGTGCGGTGACAGCCCGGGCGATGGCGTCCCGCCCTCGCCCGTGCTACAGCAAAAGTTACTGCAATTCCTAAAAAAAGCGACTGTGATGAGTTTAACTGCCTGTGGGACACCAACGATACAATGCTTTACTCATCTTTACTTTTTTTGGCGTCAGGGCGATCGGGCTGACGTTGCGAGTAGCCGCAGGAGTTGCAAGTTATGAGTATTTTTGCCACTTGTCAATTATTTTAATCATTGTTTTGTCACCTAACTTATCAACACGTTCCACCACATTTGCAAATGATGTAAACTGTCGCACACCTCGCTGTTCGATGATTGTTTTGATTACTGGAAGCTTTAATCCAGCATCTTTAAAATTCGCGAACAGTGCAGATTGATCTAAATTATTTAGTGCTTCCAACGCCGACATTGATTCCGAAGTTACTTTTTTAACTTCTGGTATTCTCTCTACCAACACTTGTTTTTCGGTTGGCAACTCGGATTTCAACTCATTAATTCTGTTTGCTAACCCAGCTTCAACTAACAGAGATACTTGTTGTAAAAGTCGGTTTTCAACTTCTTGTATACTCAGTGCTAATACCTGTTTTTCACGGGCATACTCGGCTTTTAATTCATTAATTTGGTTTTCAAACTGAGCTTCAAGATTGGTTAGCCTCTGTTCTAAACTGGATGATGATTGAGGAGTTTCATTCTCACAGGATTTAGGAACTTCGACCAAAGAAACCGGGTTTTTGATTGAATCTGCGGGCTGTGACGAAGTATTTTCCTCAAGAAACAAGGTTTCTGGGTTCTCAACTAAATTTTCAGTTTTGGCTGATTTCCTCAGCGCTTGAACTTGCTCTAAAAGCACTCCTTCATTTTCGGGTTCAAGAATAAATGCTCCGATTGTCTCGCCTTTCATAGGGTTGATTTCCCTGGCTTTCACCGCAGCGTAGTATTCAAAGTCTCCGTCTACTATCTCGTAGGTATCCATACCGTTGCGGCGGAGAATTATGGGGTTGATCAATCCTCCTAATTCTAAAATCAGTTGCGCCAGTTTCTCCAAATCGCGATCGGCAAAATTGGAACGGGGAACTGTGGATGTAATCTTTTTAACTAGAACCAGCGACACCAATAATTTTTTCATTATTTACCACCTATCTTTTCCAAGACTTCCATTGCTAATACTTCAAATTCTTGAGATGCGGTAGAATCTGGATTAAAGTCTAGCACGGAAATCGGATCGGCAATTTCCATATCTCCCACCATCTGAGTTTGTTCTGCACACTTAGCCAAATCATCTCTTTCGTAAATGGCGCTTTCCATAATTTCCAGGCCGTAGCGTTTGGGAATTGCCGCCCTCCGTTTGGGCAAACTGTACTGTATAAATTTAGTGTTAGTTGATATTTTACAAGGAAGTACGCCTAAAATTTCTAGAGGATTTCTGCCAATTAGTTTCTTGAATCCATTGATTTTTCCGATAAAATCTTTGACATGAATTAGTCCTTGATTGGCAAAAGGCTTTAAGTCAGAAGGAATAATTAAATAATCAGCAGCAATCAAAGCAACTCTAGCATATAAATTCAAAGATGGCGGCGTATCAATCAGTACAATATCGTACTTTTCTTGTACTTCGGCTAGTTTTTGAATCAGAATTATTTTACTGTAATCCAGTGAGTTCAGTTCATTTTCATATTGCATTAAATCAATATGAGAAGGAATCACATCTATTGCTGGAGTGCAAAAATTAGACTTTCTCGCGACTGCTGATATTGAGTAAAAATCTGCTGACTGCAAGACGTGAAGAATATTGTTGTTTTTCAAATCATCTTGTTCTTCATCCTCGAATTTTACTAAACCTGTCGCAAAGGTTGTATTTGCCTGACTGTCTAAGTCGATTACCAAGACTCTTTTACCTTGTTTGCTCAGCGCTGCGGCTAAATTGACTACTGTTGTAGTTTTGCCAACGCCACCTTTATTGTGGTAAACTGCAATGATTTTCATCGTATTTTGAGTTTTTGGGGGAACGGTTACATCGGATTTAACTTGAGGCTTAACTAGATAATTTTCAGGTATTTGTTCCGGTTCTGAGATTTGACTTGGCTCAGGTTCTGCGGGGGCGGGATTGTTGGGCTGTACTGGGACTTCGCTAATTAACTCAGGACTAACAAAATTAATTTTACTATCTTCCAGTTGAAGATTATCGGGATTTTTTATAAAATTTAAACTATCTCTGCCAATTAAAGCGATAATTTCCTCAATTCTATTTTCAATGTCTTTTCCAGCACACTTAAAGACTAGCTCGATATGATCGGCGACTCTTTCGTAAATTCTAATTTCTTTACCGTTAGTTATGAGTCCGTAGCGGATGCTCAAACTTGTTAAATAGCGAGTGAGTTTTCGCAGGTGGCGGTCTAAATTTTCTTTCGGATGTTTAGCCTCCATAACTACACTCATCGGCGAGTCTGTCTCGACAACTATGGGGATAACTTGGGTGGCAAATGAGAGGAAGTCTAGGCGAATAGTCCCAAATTCTATTTCTTGGTGCCAAGTGTCGGGGGTATAGCCTAGTTTTGGTAGCAGATAGCTGACAATGAGTTTGCTTTCTACTTCGCTTTCGTTGCGACAGTTATTGGGATTGAAAGTCATTCGATTTTAGATTTTAGATTTTAGATTTTAGATTGGGAATGACTGATTTAATAATGGTACGGATTGTGATATTGACAGTAGGGCGCGCATTCCTCTCCTTACAAAGGCTAGGGATTGTAATATCTAAAAACCCGGTTGTGTTTGACAAACCGGGTTTTTGTGGCATTTATCGCGTTTAAAACTTACTTGGTTTTAGCGTTAAATTCCTGCAATGTTTTATAGCCACCAGCAGGATTGTACAAGTGACAGTTGTCGGCAATCCGCTTCATTAAAGACCAAGAAAATTCTGTTTCGTAGAGATGATCTTGCCAATTTTCCTTTAAGCTGCTGTGGGCCAGGCGCAAATTGTACCAGGGAATAGCAGTTGAAAGGTGGTGGGGAACGTGGACGTTAATGTCGTGGCACAGAAACTCTACCCAGCGGGGATAATCGCAGTGAACTGTTCCCGATAGTTGCGCTTGGGCTTCGTTCCATTCTTCCGGTTCTTTAAAGGAAATGTCTGGTGCTGTGTGGTGGACGATCGTAAAAGTGCTCATCCAGAAATGGTAAACCAGCCAGGGCACTAACCAAAATTTGACAAATCCCCAAATGCCTGTGGTTGCAATTAAAATCGGGAATCCGATCGCAGCACCGATTAAAACGACAAAAACTGAAAACCGCACTTGTTCTTGTTTCTGTTGGCCTTTGAAGCGCCACCACATAAAGTGCACTTTTGCCCAGTGGGCGATCGAGCCGATCCACCACATCCGACCGAATATTAAACTATAAGCTATTTGTAAAGGCTTGGACGCGCCAGCGTAGTCTGCTGCTGTCATCGGCTGCCAAGCATTATCTTCGCCAATTTTGTTGGTGTGCTTGTGGTGGTAATTGTGTCCATGCCGCCATGCGTGAAACGGGAAAATTAACGGCAGAAATGCAATATGTCCCACTAAATCGTTTACCCAGCGGCGGTTAGCAAATGACCGATGGCCGCAGTCGTGGCCGATCACAAAAAAACCGGTTAATCCGGTTCCTGTGAAAATCCACATTAGGGGTAGTAGAAACCAAGGAGAGACTGCTATGCCCCAATAACCGACAGCAACGAGCAAAACGTTGACGATTACTTTTGTCCAAGCTTTGCGGGGGTTTTTGACGAATACTTCCCGCGGCAGGGTTTTGAGAATATCTTTGAGGCGCAGGTTGGAGGTGTCACTTGCGGATGTCAAATTTAGTGGTTTTTCGATCGATGCTGTCATAAATTGATTTCGATTCTCCGTATGCCATGAGGATGGCTTAACAAAATTAGCGCATAAAAAAGCGCAGTAAAATCTCAGCTCGTTGCCAGCTTGCGGCAGACGAGTTGAGCAGTAGGCAAGCGCGTTTTAGCAAATGCTAGCGATCGCTATCCGCAGTTAGGAATTTCTAGCACTTTCGCCAAAAAACACTGCGGGTAGCAAAACCTTTGTTTTTATAACACAGGGGCAGGACAATTAGCATTAGGCGCTGTTGTCTGCTAATTGCTCTTGCTGCCAGAAATCGGGTCGAGAGCCGGCAAGCCAGTGATCGAGCGTTGCTGTTTGAGGCTTTGCACTTCCAGCAGCAAGGATTCGATTTCTGCTTGCAAGTGCAGGAACTTAACTTGCTGATCGGCTTGGTAGGGGCACTTTACCAAATCTACTTTGCGGGCAAAACTGGTCGATAGGCTAGAAGAACTAGCCATTTCGGGGTTGCTCGCGGTCACTTGAGGCCGGGAAAGAGTGGATGAATTATTTGACATTAGTAATTGAGTAGACATATCTACACATTCACACCATTAAGTTACTTTAACCTGAACCGATCGTATTAAACATCAAATTAACCGATCAAGCTAAAATTAGTGTAAATTCTTTGGCCATTGCCTAAAACCATTGACATCGTGACCCTGATTCTACCTACTACTGACTCTGTTGCTAACTCCGCTGCTAACTCCGCTGCCCGCGCAGCCGAGCCGAAACGCTACGGCTGGCCCGGCTTGATCGAAGCTTATCGCCCCTACCTGCCGGTGACGGAAACCACGCCGGTAGTCACTCTCCAAGAGGGCAATACTCCCTTGATTCCAGCACCTGCGATCGCCTCTCTCATCGGTCGAGACGTGCGCGTCTTGGTGAAATACGACGGCCTCAACCCCACTGGTAGTTTCAAAGACCGGGGGATGACAATGGCGATTTCCAAGGCAAAGGAAGCTGGTGCCGAAGCTGTAATTTGCGCCAGTACGGGCAATACTTCGGCCGCCGCGGCCGCCTACGCCCGACGCGGGGGAATGCGAGCTTTCGTGTTGATTCCCGAAGGTTACGTGGCTTTGGGCAAGCTGGCGCAAGCTTTGCTTTACGGTGCGGAAGTAATTTCGATTCAGGGAAATTTCGATCGCGCCTTAGAAATTGTCCGCGAAATGGCTGTCAATTATCCGGTGACATTGGTCAACTCCGTCAATCCTTACCGCTTGGAAGGCCAGAAAACCGGTGCTTTTGAAGTGGTGGACGCTTTAGGCGACGCCCCAGACTGGCTGTGCATTCCCGTGGGAAATGCGGGAAACATCACAGCATACTGGATGGGTTTTTGTCAATACCACCAAGCCAAAAAATGTTCGCGCTTGCCGCAGATGATGGGATTTCAAGCAGCCGGGGCTGCGCCTTTGGTAACGGGCCAAGCAGTGGCGAACCCAGAAACCCTGGCGACGGCAATTCGGATCGGCAACCCTGCTAGCTGGAAACAGGCGATCGCAGCTTCCGAAGCCAGCCGTGGCAGTTTTGCCGCAGTCACCGACGCCGAAATTCTCGACGCTTACCGTTTGTTAGCATCACAGGAAGGAATTTTCTGCGAACCGGCGAGTGCAGCTTCTGTGGCCGGTTTGCTGAAGGTAAAAGACCAAGTTCCGACTGGGGCGACGGTAGTTTGCGTGCTAACTGGTAACGGTTTGAAAGACCCGGATACCGCAATTAATCACAGCAACAATCAATTTAAAAGTGGCATTGCTCCGAGTTTGGATGCAGTAGCTGGGGCGATGGGGTTTTAAAAGAAGGAAGAGGGAATAGGGAAATATGAAAACTCTTTGTCATCTTCTCTCTCTTCTCTTCCTCTGCGTCCTCTGCGGTTCGTTAAAAAAATTCTTAATTCATCACCAGGAGCAAACAGAATGGTTCAATCACCTGCCAAACTTCTAAGTGTTGATGAATTTATTGCCAACTTTGGCGACAGCGAGCGTTACGAACTAATCGATGGTGAATTAACCGCAATGGAACCAACGGGGCCGCACGAACAAGTATCCGCCTTCCTCGGACGAAAACTCAATGTAGAAATCGATCGTCTGGATCTACCCTACTTTATTCCCCCTCGCTGTCTCATCAAATTATTAGGAACAGCAACAGCGTTTCGCCCCGACGTACTTGTAGTAGATCGAACTCAACTAATTAATGAACCTTTGTGGCAACAAGAACCTGTAATTACATCGGGAAACTCAATTAAACTAATCGCTGAAGTCGTCAGCACCAATTGGCAGAACGACTACGCCCGTAAAGTTGAAGATTACGCACTGCTGGGAGTGCATGAGTATTGGATTGTGGATTATCTGGGCATTGGCGGCAGAGAATATATTGGCAAACCCAAACAGCCGACAATTACGATTTGTATGCTGCGAGAAGATGAGTATCAAAAAAAGTTGTTTCAAAAGAGCGATCGACTGATTTCTTCACTCTTCCCAGACTTGCAGTTAACCGCACAACAAATCTTCGGAGTAAGCAGTATTTTAAATTCCTGATTACCAAACGGCGGTAGTTCGAGTAACAGTAAGCTGCGTAGCGTACACCCTACAGAATAACTTCAAAGAGCTTGTATGCTGCGGAGCGTCAATAAAACTTTAGCGATTATACAATGACTAGCCCTACTGCAACCCTGTTAATTTCCTGTCCCGATCGCAAAGGACTCGTCGCCTTACTTGCCAATTTTATCGCCTCCCACAACGGCAATATTATCCACGCAGATCACCATACAGATTTTACCGCTGGATTATTTCTTAGCAGGTTAGAATGGCAATTAGATGATTTTGACTTAACCACCGAACAAATAACACCTGCTTTTAGTGAAATTGCCAAGGACTTACAAGCCAATTGGCAATTGCATTTTTCTCATAAAATTCGACGCATCGCAATCTGGGTAAGCCGTCAAGATCACTGTTTATTAGACTTGATTTGGCGACAGCGATCGCAAGAAATTAGGGGTGAAATCCCCCTGATAATCAGCAACCATGAAAATTTAAAGCCTCTGGCCGCACAATACGGTATCGACTTTGAGTATATTCCCATTACTAAAGACAATAAAGCTATTCAAGAAGCACAACAGTTAGAAATTCTTAAGAAATATAAGATTGATTTAGTAGTTTTGGCTAAATATATGCAAATTTTGAGTCAAGACTTTATCAGAAGATTTCCCAATGTGATTAATATTCACCATTCATTTTTACCCGCGTTTGTGGGTGCAAATCCCTACGAAAGGGCTTATGAAAGAGGGGTAAAAATTATCGGTGCAACAGCCCACTATGTTACACCGGATTTAGATGCTGGCCCGATTATCGAACAAGATGTTGTGCGGGTGAGTCACCGCGATGAAGTGTCTGATTTGATTCGCAAAGGTAAAGATTTAGAAAGGGTTGTGTTAGCAAGAGCCGTGCGATATCATTTACAAAATCGTGTTTTAGTTTATGGCAATCGGACTGTGGTTTTTGCTTGAAAATTAGGCATCATATCAATTCTGGTTTGTTACTCTTTTGATCAATCGGCGAGTGATATCAATTCCGGTTGCACGAGCCAAGTGCAGCGAATCCCAAAGTCTTTTCAACTTGATATTTTTCCTTAATTGTGATGCTGTTAAGATTTTCCGTTGCCGTCTTGTTGCGATCGCCTTTCGACCAGTTTTCGTAAAGAGCGGCGCATACGACGAGGTTTCGGAACTTTTCCTTCGCGCTGCTGCGAGCGATCGCCATCTGTCTCTTCGGTTTGATCGTGGAACAAGATGTTCCGCGTGGGATAAGGCAAATCGAGGCCATTTTCCACATATAGCTTTTTTTTAATAGCAGAAATTACCTTGTCGCGCGATCGCAGATCGTCAATTCGGCGCGGCGGAGCAATCCACCACCGAACGCGGATATTGACGGTACTTTCTGTTAACTCCATCGCCAGCACATCGGGTTCAGGAGCTTTCAACACCTCCTTCACGCTGTACATTGCTTCCAGGATTAACTGCTTGGCGTAATCAATATCGTCGCCGTAACCAATACTAATATCGTATTCCATGCGGCGTTTATCGAAAGCAGTATTCACTGTCACCGTATTCGTAAACAATTCGGCATTAGGAATGACAATCCGCCGACCATCATAGGTTTCGATTGTTGTAGCGCGCGTCTCAATATTTTCTACCGTTCCCTCAAAGTTTTTAAACACAATTTGGTCATCGATTCGGAACGGTTCCGTCAATAGAATTAGGATACCAGCTAAGAAGTTTTGCAAGATATCGCGAAAGGCAAAACCAATCGCCACCCCGCTAATTCCCAGCAGTTGCACCAAATCGCCAGCTTTCAATGTGGGAATTATAATCGAAAGAGAAATAAATAGACCAACTAGAACGATCGTACCCTGCGCTAACCGTCCTAACACCAGCCCCAAATTTCGAGCTTGGTGGTGCTTGCGGGTAACTCGCCTGACCACTCTCTTAATTTGCCGACCCACAAAGTAAAAAATTGCAAAGACAATTAACGCCAGCACAATATTAGGGAGCATGATCAGAAAGCCGTCGATCATGCTCTGAATCTTTTTCCAGACTATGGATATCTCTGCCTTCATGAAGTTTCCTCGTGCATCAGTCGTTGTCGATAGTAGTAGAATCTAGCTCGATTAAGTTCTATCTAAAGACTGTAGGTTGGTACGATGCAAGGAAGATATTTTGGCAGTCCTCAAAATTTTGAATGCAGATTATAGGTTGGGATATAGTACAGTTACATCGATTAGTAGACCATCCGTAGATGCGGAATAATATCAACTCAGCCCTTCATCGGAATTATTCATCTCTCTTCCCTTCCTCTGCGTCCTCTGTGGTTTAATTATTCCGATATAAGCGGAAATGAATATCCTAAAGAAGCTGAGAAGTTAATGCAGCCTAATTGCAGTTAAGGCAAAAACAACGCATCGCTGACTAAATCCCATCTGCTAAAGGGACTCGCCATGCCGACAATTCCTGAATTTGTAACTTCTAATTCCCAAAGGGCGGTAGATCGAGTAACTGATTTTTAGAAGGTGGAAGTTGGGCGGGATTTTTGCCTGGGGCAGAAGTTTGGCGGATTTCCAGAGCAGTTTCGCCAGGATTTGCAGTGCGAGTAGGTACTATTTCTAAAGAATATACTGTCTCCGTTTTTGCAGGGGCAGGATTTTGGGCTTTCGTGAGCAAGTCAACGGCATCTCCGAGGGCGCTAGTTAAATTTTTGCTAGTTTCGGCGTGACGGGCTTCTTCTTGTTTGAGGGCTTGAGTGAGTTGTTTAACTTGTTCGATCGCCCGATCGCGCTCTTGAAGAACTTCTGCTAACTTAGCTTTAAGTTCGCCTACTGTTTGCAGTTGTTCGACTTCCTGCTGGCGAGCAACTCCAGCATCGTCGCCTTCGGGCATAATGGGGGAAAAATTTTGTAATTGCTGTATTTGTGCTTCCAGAGCAGCGATGCTTTGCTGAGTTAATTTAGCATCATTCCGCCGCTGCTCGGCTTCGGTATTGTAGAGTTGGCGCCACTGAACCGCACTTTCACCGGCCTCATCTCGATCGCGCGAAACTTCTGTTAACTGCTGTTGCAGCCGCTTAATTTCATCTAACCACTGTCTGACATCCTGAGCCATAATATTGATTTTAGATTTTAGATTTTAGATTTTAGATTGGGGAATTGGGAATTGGCAATTGCGAGTTGATAATGGCTTAATTAATTAACGACTTGTGTACCTCATCTTTCGCCCCATTGCCTGTGCGCTATGAACATTTTTTACTGGTTGCGCTACCTGATTTTAGCTTTGTTTAAGGCATTTTTGAGGCTGCTTCGAGCTCTCAAATGGAAATTTGGTGGTTTTTGGCTGTTTTGTCGGTGTTTGACTTGGGACACGCTCAAAGAAGTCGGCGCGAAGGCAGGAGAACAGCGCTTGCCGGGGCTGTCTGCGGAAATGGCCTACAATTCTATGCTGGCGCTGTTTCCGGGGCTGTTGGCTATCTTATCTGCGATCGCCCTCTTTGAACCTTTGCAGTCAACACTTTATCAAATCGCCCGTCTTTTGGGCGAAGTTATACCCGATAACGTTCGGAACTTGATTGGTGGGTTAATCAAAGAAATTATGTTAACTCGGAGTAAAGGGCTGTTTTCGGTGAGCTTTCTTGGGGCGATTTGGGCATTTTCTGGAGTAATGAGCGCGGCGATGGCTGCACTCGATCACATCCATGAAATCCCCAGCGATCGAACTAGACCATTTTGGAAAGCAAAACTTATTTCTCTGGCGCTCAGTATCGGTACAATTGTGCTGTTAATTCTAGCATCGGGAGTAGTATTTGTCAGCGACTTAATTGTACAAGCTATTGCCCGCCAGAGTTGCCTGCTGGAGTCCGTCGCCAATTGCGATTTAAAAGATGTTCAAAATTGCTTGCTGCTCGCCAGCACTTGCCCTTTGGAATCGCAACTGTTAGGTGTTTGGCGGCTGTGGCGGTGGCCGATTTCTTTGGGAATTGTATCACTGGCCTTTGCCTTTGTTTACCGCTACGGGCCTAGCCGCCGTCAACCAGATATTCCTATTTTGTCGGGAGCTGTTTGTGCTGCTATTTTGTGGGCGCTATTTTCAGCTTTATTTCGGTTTTATGTTTTGCACTTGGGCAATTATACTTGGACTTACGGCACGATCGGAACTTTTATTGTGTTGCTGCTGTGGCTCGATCTTTCTTCTTTGGTGATGCTGATCGGCGCTCAGTTGAATGTGACAGTGGGAAAGGCAATGAAACTAAAATAACGGGCATTGGGCATTGGGCATTGGGCATTGGGCATTGGGCATTTGTTATTTGTTATTTGTTATGACAACAGTGAACAGTGAACAGTGAACAGTGAACAGTCAAAAAACTATTATTAATTACCGGATGCCGGCTTACCTGCGGAGTAAAGTGCTGAGGATACCCGCAACAAAAGAAAACAAAATCAGTATCCAGACAACACCACCGGGAATGAATGTCAATATCCCAACACCTCTGAGAATCCAAACTAGGAGGGTGAGGCCCAGGATAGTCAAAAAGATGCGGGTAGATAGTCGCATTTGAAATCTAGGAGAATTAGTCATGTTGAATGTTAAAGTTTTGTCTGGATCAATGATAGCTGCTTTGCTGGCGATCGGCAGTTACCTCACTTTAATTTCGGTTCCGGGTTCCGCTGTTGCGCCTGGGGGTGCAAATAAGTTGGGGGAAATGGCAAATGCTGCTCAAAAAACACCTACTGCAAGTTTAACAATTTCCGATCGCACAATTGGAGCGGCGAAGGTGGGGATGACTTTCGGACAATTGAAAAAGGCTCTGGGTTCCACGGCGCAGTTTAAAGTTCAGTCTCCTTTTATGGTAGACTTTGATGCCGTGGCTGTCAGCCAGTCGGGAAAAGTGCAATATCGGATTATTTATGCTGCGGGTACAAAGCTAAAAGATTCGGATGTCATTGAACTTTTGATGACTGATAATTCTAATTATAAAACAGTTCAGGGCGTCGGGCCGGGAATGACGTTGAAACAAGCTGAGGCTATTTACGGCAAAGCTACTTTATCTTATAATGTTGATAATGAAATGAGAGAAGGGGTTGTATTTGCCAAGCAACCCACTAGAAACATTATGTTTGTTCCCAAGGCTGAAGGGAAACAATTTGGGGGAGTTTATGGCGCTGGTAAAGGGGGATTCTATCAGACTAATAAGTATCACCCGAATGCTGTAATTAAGTCTGTGATGGTGCGGAAGTAAGTTAGTAGAGACAGCCCAATAGATCACTCTGCCAGTAAAATCGCTTCTACAGAACCTATGATCCCAGCAGAGAAGGACGATCGCACTTATCAACAAAAGTGCGATCGCCAACGTTTAGTTAACTGAAATCGCCGCGAAAATTACCATTTATAACGCGCTGGTGACGGGATTGGAAGGGCGGCCCAATGCAGCTAAACGGTGACTGTCCCCGCTTAAATCGAACACAACCTCAAACTTAACGTGAGGTATAGTTTGTCGCAGAAACTGAAAATGCCCGTCTGCATCTGAACGACTGCGGAAGCGGGCGACAATCATCCATTGATGAGAAGGTAACAAACGGGCGATCGCCCAACAACACAAGCGGTCTTTGTATGTCAACATAGAACTCGTCTCCATTGATATTTTTGGAGCCAGAGCCAGCCCGGAACCTTGGACAGTGAGGGGCTGGCTTCTGACGTTGTAAGGCCTGAGCCTTATATACACTAATAGCATAATTTGATGCCATTGACATCAAATGACACAAAGATATATCAAATGGTGTTGGAGTGTAAAATTGAAGACAATTGAAGTAAAACCATCCCAGCCCATGCCTTCACGAATGCGAGTCACAGTTACCCTGCCAGAAGACGTTCATCAAGCCTTGTCCGAATGGGCTGAAGAAGAAGATAGAACCCTTGCAAACCTGCTATCCCATGTGGCAGCTAAAGCAGTCAGAGAGCGCCAAGAGCAGAAAAAGGAAGAATCAGAAAGCGATCGCCCTTAAGCGATGACCACGGCGTAAGATGGAGTTTGTTGAGATGTTTTGCAGTGCAACCAATGGCTTCACGGGGACGAGTTACCGCATACTTGCCAGAAGAGATTCAAAAAGCTCTCGAAGAATGGGCAGAAGAAGACAGCAGATCCGTCAGCAGTTTGGCAACGTACCTGCTAACTAAATCTGTTCGAGAGCGTCAAGAACAGAAAAAAGATAAATCAGAAAGCGATCGCCCTTAAGAACGATCGCCCGCAATCCCATCCGCGTCCATCCGCGTCCATCCGCCTACATCTGCGGTAAAAAAAAAGAACCATCGCCTCAAAAAAATAAGGTGGGCCGCAGCCCACCCTACCCAAATTATTTCGCAGTCACCAACTGAGCCGGCAGCCGCTTAAACGCCAACCTTTCATTCTCGATATCCACAAAAATGGTATCGCCGTCAGCAAAATCTCCCCGCAAAATACCCTTCGCCATTTGCGTTTCCAACTCGCGTTGAATTCCCCGCTTCAATGGCCGCGCACCGTAAACCGGATCGTAACCAATTTCTGCTAAGAAATCGATCGCAGATTCCGACAATTTCAGAGACATCTTGCGATCGGCTAACCGTTTTTCCAAGCGCTTGACTTGCAACAGCACAATCTGCCGCAGTTCTGCCTTACTCAAACCGTGGAAGATAATCAT
Organism: Microcoleus sp. Pol10D4; assembly: GCF_036701555.1. Taxonomy (NCBI): domain Bacteria; kingdom Bacillati; phylum Cyanobacteriota; class Cyanophyceae; order Oscillatoriales; family Microcoleaceae; genus Microcoleus; species Microcoleus sp. Pol10D4. The sequence continues at coordinate 57,233 of NZ_JAUBRA010000002.1, read as the reverse complement.
CTCATCAATCCGGTTCAAGAATTCTGGGCGGAAAGTTCCCCGCATCGCTTCCATCACCCGACTCCGCATTTGTTCGTTATCTCCTGCCACATCTAAGATGTATTGAGAGCCGACATTCGATGTCATAATAATCACAGAATTCTTAAAGTCTACCGTGTGACCTTGAGCATCGGTAACGCGGCCGTCATCCAGAATTTGCAGCATGATGTTGAAGACATCCGGGTGCGCTTTCTCGATTTCATCGAATAGAATCACCGAGTAAGGACGGCGGCGCACAGCCTCAGTTAATTGTCCACCTTCGTCGTAGCCAACGTATCCCGGAGGCGCACCAATTAACCGCGAAACCGCGTGTTTTTCCATGTATTCCGACATATCAATTCGGACGATCGCTTCTTCGGTGTCGAACAGATAAGACGCTAAGGCTTTGGCTAATTCGGTTTTGCCAACACCCGTGGGGCCGAGGAAGATAAAACTCGCAACCGGACGATTGGGATCTGCTAAACCTGCGCGCGATCGCTGAATAGCATCTGCAACAGCCGTCACCGCTTCATCCTGTCCAATTACCCGCTTGTGCAGTTCATCTTCCAAGTGCAGAAGTTTCTGCATTTCCGATTCAACCAACTTGCTAATCGGAATTCCCGTCCACTTGGAAATAATCTCGGCAATGTCAGCTTCCGTGACTTCTTCCCGCAGCAGAGTTTTACCTGTGGTTTGAGTTGCTGAAAGTTGAGCTTCTGCTTCTTGCAATTGTTTTTGCAATTCAGTTAACTTGCTATATTTCAACTCAGCAGCGCGGTTCAGGTCATATTTTAATTCAGCTTGCTGAATTTCAATATTCACCTTATCAATCTGTTCTTTAATCTTTTGAATGCTGCCGATGACACCTTTTTCCGATTGCCACTGGGCATTCAAAGCGCTTTGCTGTTCCTTGAGGTTGGCTAAGTCTTTTTCCAGTCTTTCCAAGCGTTCGATCGAAGCCACGTTACTTTCTTTTTGCAGCGACAGTCTTTCCATTTCTAGCTGCAAAATCCTGCGATCAATTTCGTCTAGTTCTTCTGGCTTGGAGGTAATCTCCATTTTGAGTTTAGCGGCTGCTTCGTCCACTAAGTCAATGGCTTTGTCTGGAAGGAAGCGATCGCTAATATATCGAGTAGACAAAGTAGCCGCCGCCACCAGGGCGCTGTCAGAAATTTTCACGCCGTGGTGAACTTCGTAGCGTTCTTTCAAGCCCCGCAAAATCGAGACAGTATCTTCAACTGTCGGTTGGTCAACATAAACTTGCTGGAAGCGGCGTTCTAGTGCCGCATCTTTTTCGAGGTACTTGCGGTATTCGTCGAGAGTTGTAGCGCCGATACAGCGCAATTCTCCCCTCGCTAACATGGGTTTAAGTAAGTTGCCGGCATCCATCGAGCCTTGAGTTGCGCCAGCACCGACAACGGTGTGAATTTCATCGATAAATAAGATGACTTTGCCGTTACTATCCATCACTTCTTTGAGTACCGCTTTCAAGCGTTCTTCAAATTCTCCCCGGAATTTTGCACCCGCAATTAACGCGCCCATATCTAAGCTAATTAATTGTCTGTCTTTGAGAGATTGTGGCACATCTCCGGTGATAATTCGCTGGGCGAGTCCTTCGGCGATCGCAGTTTTGCCGACTCCCGGTTCCCCAATCAATACCGGATTATTCTTGGTGCGACGGCTCAAAATTTGAATCGTGCGGCGGATTTCGTCATCCCGTCCGATTACCGGATCGAGTTTGCCTTGACGCGCGGCTTCTGTCAAATCTCGGCCGTATTTTTCCAGCGCTTCGTATTTGCCTTCTGGATTTTGATCGGTCACTTTGTTCTTCCCCCGGACTTGGGTAATAATATCTTTGAGCTTGGCTTCATCTAGTTTAAATTCTTGTAGTAGATTTTTGCCAAAACGATCGTCCTTAACGTAACCTAGTATCAAATGCTCGATCGAAATAAATTCATCGCCGTAGTCTTTGCGATAAGTTTCGGCGCGATCGAGCAAAGTGTCGAGAGAACGACCTAGATAAACGTTGCCGCCGCTTCCTGAGATTTTGGGCTGACGACTGATAAACTCGTCAGTGCGATCGCGCAATTTTGCTACAGAAACTCCAGCTTTGTTAAACAAGCTGCTAGCAAGTCCCGATTCTTGTTCCAGCAAAGCTTTCATCAAATGTTCGCTTTCTAGCTGCTGCTGCTGACCTGCTTTGACGATTTCGGGGGTGCGGGCGAGGGCTTCCCAGGCTTTTTCGGTAAATTGGTTTGGATTATTTGGTTGCATAAATTTTAATTCCCTGCATTAAAAATGATGACTGCTGTAGAGGCAATTACTTAATTCCCCGTACAATTGTCATTGTAGGCAGTTGCGGAGGGGGGGGCGGATCGGTGTTCCCCTATCTTGAGATAGGTATTTCCGTCCTGTGTAGCAGTCTCTCGCAAGGAAAAGCAAACTATCGCCCCTAAAAGTTGGACTCTTGGATAAGAGCAACTCTCACATTAAAAATGCTTTCTAGTGCCACTTGAAAAAACGGCACCTTCTTAAACAGTCTCCTGCTGCGGAAAATGGAGAAACACTCATGTAAATAGGAGAGAGGACTTGAGAAGCGCCACAGTCCTATAGCTAAACCCAAAGCGTTATTGTTTTACTCATCAATAACAGCCGCTATAACTCTCACACATGGAAAATATAGCTATGAAAATTTTACCTTTAATTTCGTTAGGAATTATAGCAAGTGCCGCGATCGCACTAGCCCCTGAAGCTTTGGCAAGTACCTGGCGTGCCGCACACCGGATGTCGGGTTTTTCCGCCGACAGCAATTACTACTTGTATTTAGAAAGTTCCAGAGATACAGGAGCGGGAATTCCCAAAGCAAAATTGCAAATTGTCCAAGTTGCTGCAAATTCCTGCATCAAAAATGGGTGTATCCAAACTAAATATGGCGAGCCAGACTCCAATAAAAGCACTAAAATGGCCGAAGATGACTTGCTTAAAAAAAGTTGGAATAGCAGGCAAACTTTGAAGTTAACTCCTCCTCGATCGGGAACTAAACTGAACATTATTTCTCGTACTCCCGGAGCCAATGGAAGCGAGACAGTTGCCGTCAAAGTCAATACAGCAAAGCCTTTACAGATTCGCCTGGAACAGTGGCAAAAAAATGCTTCTGCTGGCAAAGAAAGCGCGGCCATGCGTCTTGTAATTAATCATAACGGTCGGCAGCGTGTCCTCGGAACGCTGAACAATTTTCAAGATTGGGTGTTCTCTTATTCAATCCGAGAAGTTCGTTTGTCTCCGAATGGGCGCAATGTAGTTGTGCTGGTGGACAAGACAGAACGCACTTTTGAAGGAGTCTTGAAAACTACTTTTGTACAAGGCTTTGTTCTTTAGGCTTGCTATATTCCCAGGTCAAAACCTGGGAATATAGCTGATACGCATTTAAATTGGGATTTTTGAAGCCTAGACTCCTTGCACCCTGGCTTTCAGGCAAAAAAATTAAATGCTGAACAGCTTATCAAAACTTACAGTGATTATTGGCCAATTTTAATCATGTTCCCTGAGCAAAAGTGATTTCAAAAATGACCACTTTACTATCTCTAAACCGAGATGAAATCTTCAGAACCGATGAGATTGGGAGCAACACCTATCAAAGAAGCTAAAACTTCACCGCTGCTGGCTACTGTAATTAATGTGCCGTCAGTTCCCGGCGAAATTGATAGCTGTCCGAACGTCAAGCCATTGATTAATTGCACGGTATCTTGAGACTTAGCGAAATCAGCGATCGTATCAACTCCCAATCCGATACCTAAAACAAAAACATCGTTGCCCCCACCGCCGACTAGAATATCGTTTCCCAAACCGCCGTTGAGGGTGTCAAAACCTTTGCCACCATTCAGGACATCGCTGCCGTCGCCGCCGACAAGGATATCGTTGCCTCGCAAACCGGTAAGTACGTCGTTCCCTTCCACACCGTTGATAATATCGTTGCCGCTGGTGCCAGCCAGGTTGTCGTTGCCGCTAGTGCCGTTGATGTTGTTATCAGGAGGGTTATTGCCTGGAGTGTTGCCGATGTCAGAAACAAAGACATCGCGGGTATTGTTAGTATCCCCCGGCACGAGGTTGGAAGAATTTGAATTAAACGCTACTCTCCGCCCATCTGCTGAGATGGAGGGGTAGAAGGAGGCATTGTTTCCCTGATTGCCTGCTGCATCTACTGACACACGGGTGGTGGTATTGGTGAGCGTGTCTCGCACGAAGATGTCGGAGGCATTGTTAGTATCCCCCGACACAAAGTTGCTGGCACCTGAATAAAAGGCCACAAAGCGCCCGTTGGCAGAAATGGACGCGTTGGAAGAGTCGCCGTTCGCCTGATTGCCTGCTGAATCTACTGACACACGGGTGGTGGTATTGGTGAGCGTGTCCCGCACGAAGATGTCATAGGTTTCGTTAGTATCCCCCGGCACGAGGTTGGAGGCATCAGATCTAAACGCTACAAACCTCCCGTCGCCTGAAATAGAGGGATTGTAGGACTCCCCGTTCCCCTGATTGCCTGCTGAATCTACAGAGAGGCGGGTGGTGGTATTGGTAAGCGTGTCCCGCACAAAGATGTCAGGGCTATAGTTAGTATCCCCCGGCACAAGGTTGGAAGAATATGATTGAAACGCCACAAACCTCCCGTCGGATGAGATGGAGGAGTTTTTAGACCCGCCGCGTCTAAAGTCGTCGTAGCGTGTTAATGGGTCTACGGAGGTATTGTTCCCCTGATTTCCTGCTGAGTCTACAGAGACGCGGGTGGTGCTATTGGTGAGCGTGTCCCGCACGAAGATGTCGTAGGTTTCGTTAGTATCCCCCGGCACGAGATAGGAGTCCTTTGACTCAAATGCCACAAACTGTCCGTCGGCTGAGATGGAAGGGTTGATGGAGCCATAGTACGTCTGATCGTCCGCCTGATTGCCTTCTGAGTCTACAGAGAGGCGGGTGGTGGTATTGGTGAGCGTGTCCCGCACGAAGATGTCAGAGTTAGCGTTAGTATCCCCCGGCACGAGGTTGGTGGCAACAGACCAAAATGCCACGAACCGCCCGTCGGCTGAAATAGAGGGGTCAAAGGAGTCCTCGTTCGCCTGATTGCCTGCTGAGTCAACAGAGACACGGGTGGTGGTATTGGCTAGCGTGTCCCGCACAAAGACATCCTCGCTAGCGTTAGTGTCCCCCGGCACGAGGTTGGATGCTGGAGATTCAAACGCCACAAACCGCCCGTCGGGCGAAATGGAAGCAGAGGAAAAGATGCCCAATGGCCCTCGATTGCCCTGATTGCCTGCTGAGTCCACTGAGACGCGAGTAATATTCATAAGCTCTGATATTTCAATAGTCCGAACTGTTTTTATTTCGTAGTCTGGAACCCTGGGTTTTCCCTTGTTAGCTCGATCGCCTTAAAGCCTTGAAACCCTTATTCTACGACTGGTAATCAAAAACTATCCGAAGTATTAATATTTAAGAGTAGAACTTTGGAGATGGGTTTTGCGATCGCACGGCAATTGAGGCTATTTACACTTTATGCCCTCATCGCCTTGGCGGTTGCTATATCAATACATTTTAAAATTTCCCTCTTCCTTCCTCCCTCTTTCTTTTTCCTTGAATATCTGCCTCCTGACTATTGACGAATGCTCAATAATTAATCCGTGTATCCGTTTCAAAATCAATATTTTGCCTGACTTTATGCTTGCATCACCACCCGTTCCGGGAGACTGACAATAAAAGTTGAACCCTTACCATCCTCGCTTTCAACGCTAATTTCGCCGCCGAGAATTTGACACAAACGCTGGCTAATTGTCAATCCCAAACCCGTGCCTCCGTACTTGCGGGTAGTCGAAGCATCAGCTTGGGTAAAAGGTTTGAATATCTGCTCTAATTGCTCGTCCGTCATGCCGATTCCGGTGTCGCTGACTCGAAACATTAAAACTTGAGAAGTGTAGCTTGAACCCGATTGAAAATCATTATTTTTATTTTGTTTGGTCGGTCTTGATTTTTCAATTTTCATTCTTTCCACGCCGATAGTAATGACGCCTTTTTCGGTAAACTTGGCAGCATTGCTGAGCAAATTAAGGAGAATTTGCCGCACTTTCGGTTGATCGGCGTACATTGTGCCGAGTTCGCCTTTGGTTTTCAGTGCTAAAGAATTGCCTTTCTTTTCTACTAGCGGTTGAGCAGTAGTCATCACTTCTTCAATCATGGTCGCCACGTCGAAGTTTTCCAAATAAAGCGTGACGTGACCGGCTTCTATTTTGGAAATGTCGAGAATGTCGCTAATCATATCTAACAGGTGTTTGCCTGCGGTTTGAATTTTTTCTAAGTCCGGGAGAAAGTCTTCTGAACCGGAATCTTGAGCATCTTCTTGCAGCATTTCGCTGTAGTTAATGATGGCGTTGAGGGGGGTGCGTAGTTCGTGGCTCATGTTGGCGAGAAATGCACTTTTCGAGCGGTTGGCAGCTTCGGCGGCTACTTTTGCTTCGTGCAATTCTTCGGTGTATTCAGCTACTCTTTGGATCAGTTCGTTGAGGGAGATTGCTAGCATTCCCACTTCGTCGGAAGTAGTGACGGGTACTTGCAGGTCAAAGTTAGATTCTTCTGTCACTCGCTGAGCGATGAGGGTGGTGGCTTCTAAGGAGCGAGCGATCGCCCCGCTGGTGTATGCTGCTAGAATTGCTGCGATCGCACCTGATATCAAGAGAGAGCAAACGAGAATGAGAGTTCCGAGTTTTTCGGCATTTTCGTAGGTTCTCAATGCCTCATCTGCTTTCTCCCGAAAGTTGGCGGCCAGTTGGGCTGAATCCTCGGAAAACTGTTTGAGTTTCAAAGCAGTTTCGCCAGCCACAAAATTGTTCAAGTTTTGCCCCAAAGCCTGCTGCTGCTTCGGATTCAAAGCAGATAATTTGGCAGCAGCCAACAATTTTTGTACTTGTTGAAAGTATGATTCTACGGTTTTGCCGTTGACTTGAGCGAACTGTTGAAGCTGTTGGTAGTCTTTGGCAACCTCGGGATTCTTCGTAGGCGACGAGGTTTGCAGTTGTTCGAGGATGCCGCTCATCTGAGCAACGCGAGTCAGGAATTCCGAGCGTTGGCTATCGAAAATTTGCGGTTTGGCCGTCAGACTCGCCAGCTCTTGCTGCTGAATTCTGACTTCCTGCACCGTGTTGTTGAGGTTTGTCAGGATTTCCGCTTTATCTCGGTCGAGCGCTAGTTTTTCTCTAACTTGCTGCTTGTGATAGGATTCTACTCCCCGTCCCGCCACAGCACCCAAAACGGCAATACCAATGACCAATGCGTATCCGCAGCCGATTTTCTGCCTGATACCCAAGCGGCCCAACAGACTTTTCAACCCTATTTGAGGACGGTTCTGCAGTTGATTTTTCAAAGCTAAGGTTAAAGACATGGGCAATGTACTCGTCACCTTTGAGAGGCACCATCTATATTCTAATTGATGCCTGTCTGAGGGTAAATAAAGTTCTGGCTTCAAGCCCGCTTTCGGCAGTTATTGGGCCTTTGCAGGGTTCCACAGCTCGATCGGCTTGACAGTTTGGAGGAGTTATGCGTAACAAATTATAGCAGAAGGAAGAAGAAAGAAGGAAGAAACAGTCAAAGGGAGCATTTCAGTAATTAAGAACGTGCTCACCGTCGGGCGTGGTTGCGATATTGTGAGTGGCGAGTTATGAGTTAGATTTCTAATTCATAACTCTACTCTACTCGCAACCCACAACTCTATAGCTGTTCCCCTACTGGCAAAGTCGAAATTGTGCTATCTCAGCAGGAATTCTTGAAGCATTAGGTACGCTCGCAGAGGCAGGAACGAAGATTCCCATGCCGTAACTGCAACCCTCTGCAGTCTTGCATTCGCCAGGCTTAGCACTGATTTGATATTCGCCTTGGGATGGGGGAGTAAAAGAGATTGACGCCAGTTCGCCTGTCTTTTGACTCACAGCTATTTCCTGGCCGCTTGCATCCTTAAGAGATAAGTTTAAATCCTGGCAATTTCCGTCGCAAGTGGCAACAAAAACATACTCCACATTAGGATGCAGCGTCGCTCTAAAAGGAGATGAAACTTGGTTGCGAACTTGACCGAGCAACGGCACAAATACTAATTTTTGACCGTTGCCTTTCCGCTGGTCAACTTCTGTTTTCAAGCGACAAATAACCGTTTTTTCGTTTTCGGTCAGTTCTTGAGCAATAGCATTTCCTACGATTGTAGTACCGAGGAGCAGGGCAAGGCCGGAAATAACCAGATGTTTGAAATTCATTGATGTCCCTTAAAGTTAATTTTGGGTGATTGCAATAGACCGCTTTTGTCAGCAGTCTATTAGTTTATCTGGAGCCTATCACATTTGTTGACTTTTCCTAAAAAAAGCTGGGACAAAAGTGCGATCGAACTCATGTCTGGTTTTAGATGAATCTGGCGTCAGCTATCGCCGAAACTCCACAGATTGCAAACCGTAGGAGCAGAACCTCGTCCTGATTGTATTGTACTAAATTAGGACGATCGGCATCGGTATCTAGAAACCCGCTTCCTGGGCCGATGCGGAGCAGCTAAACCTAGGATTTATAGTATAGACGGGGTTTAAAAAAACCGGAGTGAGTCCAAGACTGTAAATGTCTGATACAGGTTCCCCGATTCCACCCCAACAACATAATCTTGTCCCTGTCAATATACAAATAGGTTGAAACTTGTGGCTCTACTAGACTAACAAAACTCCGAAGGCAAGAGTTAGCTCCTACTTCTACCATTTTCCTTCTTTTTACCCGATCGCGAAGTCGAAGGGCTTTGTTCCCATCATTTATCACTGTTCCGAAATTTCCACGCGGGAACAAATTTAGAATCTCCCCAAACGCCGCGGCGATTTTTCTTAGCTTCGGCTTCCGCTTGTTCCAGAATACTTGCACTCGGACAGTTTTTCAAGTAAGGACGGTAAACCATTGCTAATCCTTCGCGGATCAAAACTTCTTGGGCAAATGTACCATTTGGCAAGCGAACTTCGCTAACTTTGCGACCGTAACGGTCAGTATCGGTGACGGTCAAAACAACGCGGTCGCCCCCTTTTTTGACAAGCTGCTGCATTCTTTGGTGGGCTAGATTTCCCCACTTAAATTGATTTTTCTTTGCTGCTGCTTTGCTATTTTTTTCAGCATTGGTGTGCGCCACTTCCGGTGCATCTACACAGGCAAAACGCACTTTGATATCTTTTCCAGCGCTATCGCTGGCGACAAGGGTGTCGCCGTCGCTGACTCGCTTGACAGCATAGTTATTCGGTGCGAACTTTTGCGGACACCCAAATAGTAGCAATAGCACAGCAACTGCGCTTAAGGTTTTTATTTTTGGGAAAATGGCGAGTTTAGGTTGGCTCATATTTCTCTGTTTTATTTAGTTTCCATCCAATTTTGCCCAGCGTGGATGTCAACTATCAGCGGTACGCTAAGTGGCAGAGCATTTTCCATCGCCATTCTAATTTTCGGCTGCAATTCTTCCCATTCATTGGGAGGTACTTCAAAGATTAATTCATCGTGAACTTGCAGCAGTAGCCGCGCCTGATAGTTTTGCAAAATTTTGTCTACCTCAATCATGGCAAGTTTAATGATATCAGCACTGGAACCTTGAATGGGAGCGTTAGCTGCTGCCCGCAAAGATTGGGCGTCATCTCTGCTGAGAGATTTAAGCCTATCGGAGTGAATGTCTTGGGGATTGCGGCCTTTTAAGTCGCGGAGGCTTTCGCTCTCGAAGTTTAAGTAACGGCGGCGGCCGAGTATTGTGGTAACGTATCCGAGGGCGATCGCCTCTTTTTTTACTTTCTCCAAATATTCAAAAACTTTACTGTAACGCTCGTTAAATCGCTTAATAAACTCTTTGCCGTCTGCTGCGCTTTTACCCATCGATTTGCCAAACTTAATCGCCCCCATACCGTAAACTACCCCAAAATTAATCGTCTTGCCAAACCTGCGCTCGTCGGGAGTTATTTCTTCCTTTTCAAACAACAGTTGAGCGGTTACGGTATGCACATCTCGGTTATTTTGATAAGCTTCAATTAACACAGGTTCTTGACTCAAATGAGCCAAAATTCGCAGTTCGATTTGAGAATAGTCAGCCGACACCATCAGCCAACCTGCTTCTGGTAAAAAAGCCTTGCGAATTTGCCGTGAAAACTCGGTGCGGATGGGAATATTTTGTAAATTTGGATTAGAAGAAGAAAGCCTTCCCGTACCAGTTGCCGCTTGGTTGAAATCTGTATGCACTCGCCCAGTATCCTTACGCACTAACTGAGGCAAAGCATCGACATAAGTTGATTTCAACTTGGATAATGTTCGGTGTTCTAATAAATCGTCTACAATCGGGTGGTCTCCTTGCAATTTATCCAAAACAGCCGCGTCTGTAGAGTATCCCGTCTTAGTTTTGCGAGACTTTTTCTGAAACTCATCCGGGATTTTTTCTAACAAGATTTCGCTGAGTTGTTTCGGGGAACCTAAATTAAACTTTCTTCCCGCTGCGGCATAAGTTTTTTCTTCTATTTCTGTTAAGCTCTTTTCTAGCTGTTGCGATAGTTCTTGCAGATATGCTGAATCAATGCGAATTCCGCAGTATTCCATTTCTGCTAAAACTGGTTCTAGGGGCTGTTCTACTTCCAGCAATAACCCCTCCAAAGTTTTTCCGGGAAAGCTAGATTCATCAGCTTCCTTCAATTTGGCTTTAAGTTCCTTAACTAAGTGAAATGTAGTGTAAACATCCATGCCGCAGTAGTCGGCTACTTCTCGAATGCTGATGTCAGCAATTGTTTTGTTTTTTGGTACTAATTGATTATAATTTTTGGGATTAGTGCGTAAGTATTCCCTTAACGATTCGCTGACACTGTGATTGTCTTCTGACTCGACTAAGTATTTCTTGGACAATTCGCTGAGGCTGTGGCTGGTTTCGGGATTGAGTACGTAACTGGCTAGCATGGTGTCGAAGACGACTCCTGCTAGTTTGATTCCCTGACAGCGCAGGATCGATCGATCGAACTTAGCATTTTGCAGCGCTTTGGGATAATTCTCGCTTTCCAAAATCGGACGCAAAGCATTTAAAACTGTGGCTTTGTCCAAGTTTGTGCCCGTTTTGTGTCCCGTGGGAATGTAAGCGAGATCCTCTCCGCCGGTTCCCCAACAGCAGCCAATTCCGACTAATTCGGCGTCTCGCGGTTCGATCGCGGTGGTTTCGGTATCCCACGCCACGGGTGAGGCTTTGTGGGTGAAGGTTTGCAGCAGTTCGACTAATTCATTTAACTGTTCGGTTGTTTGAATTATTCGGGGTTTAATTGGTAATTTGTTTTCCTGCTGGGCGGCTAGGGTTTCTGCCAAACTGTAAAATGTGTCACTTTCATCTTCTGAAATTTCAGAAGTTTGAGGTGACTTATCTATTGTGGGGAGTAGGGGTTGGGCATCTTGCCCGCCCTTTGCAACAGGCAAGATGCCTGTTCCACTCTCCAGTGAATTGATTGTGGGGTGGGCATCTTGCCCGCCCTTTGCCAATGGTTCTTCTACACCACCAAAACGCTTTTGAATTTGTTTAACTTTGCTTAAAAATGTCTTAAATTCCAACTTTTCCAGCATGGGAATCAAGGCTGATTCGTCAAAACCTATAAGCTTGCAATCTTCTAAATTGATTTCTAATGGCACGTCTTGGACAATTGTCGCCATGCGTTGAGAATGATAAGCCGCTTCTTTGCCTTCTTCTAGCTTTTTCTTAGTTGCTCCTTTAATCTCATCGATGGCTGCATAAATTCCATCAAGGGAATTGTAAGCTTCCAGCAATTGCAGGGCGGTTTTGTCGCCGATGCCTTTTACTCCGGGGATGTTATCGGATTTGTCGCCGCACAGGGCTTTGTAATCTATTACTTGTGGGGGCAAAATACCGAGTTTGGCTTTGACTTCTTCGGGGCCGTATTCTTGGGATTTGCCTTTGCCCGATCGCCTGAGTTCATCGGTACTCAAATATAATACGCTGATTTGTTTTTCGGTTTCTACTAATTGAAACAAATCTCGATCGCCCGTGAGGATTTTGACCTGATAACCGGCGGCGCTGGCTTTGTTTGCCAAAGTTCCCAAAACATCGTCGGCCTCGTAGCCGGGAGCAGTTATGGCGGGTAAATTCAAATAGCTGAGGAGTTCTTGCAGGTTTTTGATATCGGGAATAAAATCTTCGGGAGTTTCCGCACGACCGGCTTTGTAAGTTTCGTCTGCTTCGTGGCGAAATGTGGGTGTGGCGAGGTCAAAGGCGATCGCCATGTACTGGGGGTCGTGGGCCGCCATAACTTCCAGCAGCGACTTGAGAAAGCCAAAACAGACGCTGGTGGGAATGCCTGTCGTAGTTCGCAAGCCTCCGTCTCGACTTTTGGCAAAGGCGAAGTAGGATCGAAAGGCCAGGGAGTGGCCGTCAACTAAGATGAAGATGGGAGCTTGATTTGCCGACACAGACACAAATACCGATCGCACGAAAGGATTTTCTCATTGTACTCAGTTGTCCGCCTGCATCGATCGACCGGAAGGATGACCAAGAATTTCAAAGGTGGTACCCGCCACGTGATTTATCCGTGGAATCAATCCAAAATCTAAAATCTAAAATCTAAAATCCTCAAGCCCCCGAATTTATCCGTGGCGTCAATCCAAAATCTAAAATCTAAAATCTAAAATCGAATGACCCGCAGACTTGAGGACGCTTGACACTCGATCGGATCTCGGCTTACTGTGCAGCTTGGCTGAGAATAGTACAAGATGTTAAGTACGATTCCCTACGGGATAGCTTCGCTTCACGCGAATTTACAAACACCTGCCCCAAGCCTATGGCTGACATTAATCGATGCTACGAAATCCTCGAAATTGAGCCGGGAAGTTCCCTAGAAGAAATTAAGCGTGCTTACAGGGATTTAGCGTTTGTGTGGCATCCCGATCGGTTTGCCCACAACGATCGCCTGCAACAAAAAGCTCAACAACGATTAACAGAAATTAATGAAGCTTACCAGCAGTTGGTGTTGTTTCTGAGTCAGCCTGAATCATCGAGGTCGATCGAACAACAGTTTCAGCAGCCACCGCCCCCTGCGCCGGAAAAGCCGCTGAGAAGGCGTTCTGGAAAATCAGCAGCCAGGCCTGGTTCCCAGCGCCGTCAAACCCGCCCAAAAGCTGCCTCCAAAAAATTTCTCACTCAAAAAAACTCTTCAAGCAAGAAACGATTTACCACTGACAATCGTCAAGCGTGGCGGGGCACAAAGCAACCAGGGCGAAGCGTTGCGAGGCAAGCACGGCCATCTCAAAACTATCGAAAGCTTATCTCGAAAAAGAAAAAAGAATTTTCAACTCAATACTCAAAACCGCGAAGCGCGCCGAGGGAAGTACGGCCATCTCAACACTATTCAAGCTTCCCTTGGTGGCCGCTGGCAATCGCCGTGGCGAGTTACGCTTTGACCGGTTGGATTTTGACGGTATCAGTATCAGACGCCCCGCTGTGGATGTGGGCTTTAATCTGCGGTGCAGATTGGCTGTGGGCCGCGATTTTGCTGGCGGAGGGTTCGGCAATGCCTAGAGTGTGGCTGGCGGCGTTAGTTTTAGCTGGGGCGGTAGGGGGGTCGATCGCCGGTTTTCAGGCGGGAGGAATGGTCACAGGGGCTGCTTGGGGGGCAGTTGGAGCAGGTTTGGGGGCGATCGCCAGTTCTGAGGCCCAGTCTCGGGCCGTGGCTGCTGTTTTGGCTGTAGGGGGAGTGGTGACAGTGGTGGGATTGATGGCGGGAACGGGTTCTGGGGATTGGGCCAAGGCGTTGGTGGCGGCCGTGTGTTGGGCGATTGTCGGCTTGACGTGTGGTTTGGCGACGGAAGTAGGCGTCAATTCTGGCGGCCCCGTCGGGTTCTCTGGTGCGATCGGGCTGGGGATTGGGGCGTGGGCGGGGGCTTTGGCTGGGGCGGGTTCTGAGGCGATCGTCCAAGCCTTGGCTATCGCCGGGTCTAAGACTGTTTATGGGGCTTGGGCTGCGATCGGGATTATTGCAGGAGTTGTGGCCCGGATGGTAGCTGCAGAAAGGTTGATCCACAACGGCAGTGCGCTTTATACGTTTATCCTGTTGGTGGCTACTTCCGGTTTTGGGCTGTGGCTGGGAAGTTGGTTGGGCGATCGTATCTTTTGAATTAGTCATTAGTCATCAGTCAACAGTCAACAGTCAACAGTCATCAGTCATTAGTCATCAGTCAACAGTCAACAGTCAACTATTCCGGAGGATTGCAACCGGAATTGATGTAAATTCCAGCACTTATCGCTTTTCAGTAGCGCTTCAAACTCAGCCCTTGGTAGAGCTTTGCTGAAAAAATAACCTTGAATTTCGTCGCACTCGTACTCGCACAAAAAATCAAGTTCCTGCTCATTTTCTACCCCCTCAGCCACCACCGTCATGTTCATGCAGTGTGCCATTTGAATAATCGCTATTGTTATCGCTGCATTTTGGCGATCGTCTGCAATGTTGCGAATAAAACTCTTGTCTATTTTTATCGCATCAAACGGAAAGCGTTTCGGATAACTCAAAGAAGAATATCCAGTCCCAAAATCATCAATTGCTATCCTAATACCCTGATCTTTCCACATCGTAAAAGCTTTAGCTGCTGCAATTTCGTCTTGCAAAACCAGACTTTCCGTCAATTCTAATTCCAAACACTTGGGATCAAGACCAGTTTCTGTTAATATCTCCCTGACTCTTTCCGTGAAATTTTTGCGCTCGAATTGACGGGCTGACACGTTAACTGCCACTCGCAGGGGCCGCAAACCTGCTCTTTGCCATGTTTTAGTTTGCCTGCAAGCAGTCTCTAATACCCATTCACCCAACGGCGCAATCAAGCCAATTTCTTCAGCCATCGGAATAAATTCCCCCGGAGAAACTCGCCCCCGTTCTGGATGATTCCAGCGCACCAAAGCTTCAGCACCAATAATTTTACCTGTTTTGATTTCTATTTGCGGCTGATAGTATACTTCAAATTCTGAGCTTTTTAAAGCCTGGCGCAGTGAAGTTTCTTGAAGAAGTGTATTGATAAACAAATTAGCATTTTTTGCCGTATAAAAATGATAAGTATTGCCGCCTTTCTGCTGAGATTGATACATTGCTATATAAGCATTTTTCAGCATTTCATCTCCGTCGGTGCCGTCACCGGGATACAAGCAGATCCCCATACTAGCAGTGACAGAAACTTCGTAATCTTTGACAATCATACCTTGGGATACAATATCTAAAATGCTTTGAGCAATCTTAGCCACATCCTGTTTTTCTGCAACTGGTTTGAGAATCAGCGCGAATTCGGCTGCTTCCAAACGAGCAACAATATTAATATTTTCCATGCAGTTAGTTAGCCGCTGGGCGATGCTGCAAAGCACCGAGTCCCCGATATCGTGTCCCCAGGTACTGTTAATGCGGTTGATTTTATCTAAGCTAAGCGTGACAACTGGAACGACTCCTGACAATTCTTTTTGACCATCTAATTCTCGACTTAACTTTTCTCGCAAAAATGAACGGTTCGGCAGGTTTGTCAAGCTGTCATACTGATGTCGGTAGAGTGCCAGTTGAATAGTTGTGTGCAAGTTTTTTTCTTCAAATGGCTTGACAATATATCCGAACGGTTTTGTACTATTGACTCGTCGCAAAGTAGTTTCATCGGCATAAGCTGTCAGATAAACTACCGGAATTTGAAAGCGCAAGCGAATTTCTTCGGCTGCTGTAATGCCGTCGATTTCTCCTTGCAGGTTGACATCCATTAAAACTAAATCCGGGCGCAAGTTGGCTGCCGATTCAATCGCTTCTTCTCCAGAATAAACCATGCCAGTTATTCTATATCCTAGAGATATCAAACTGTCGGAAATGTCTTCCGCAATGATGCTCTCGTCTTCAACGATCAGAATTTTTTTGTTGGACACTATTTTTTCTCCTCAGAGTGCAAATTGGGTTGAGAAAAGGTTATTCTAAAAGTCGTGCCAGGAGTTTCTAACAGTTCTATTTCCCCCCGGATTTGCTTGACTAAAGACCCGACCAGTCGCAAACCCAACGTTCGGGCTTTGCGATAATCTAAGTCTTGAGGGAAACCAATTCCGCTGTCGCTCACAGTTAGCACGCAAACTCTGTTATTATCTAAAGTGAAATCTATGTTAATTTTACCTTTAACTTGTCCTTTAAAGGCATATTTAATGGCATTTGTCACAAGCTCGTTGATAATTAACCCGCAAGGAACTGCCGTATCAATATTAAGAGAAGACGGCGCAATATTTGTTTGCAACTTAACGCCTTCTGCATGAATTTCATAAGCTTGGAATAAATTGTAGGCGAGATTTTGGATGTATTCAGCAAAGTCAATGTTTGACAAGTCTTTGGATTGATACAATTGTTCGTGAACCAGGGCCATTGATCTGACTCGGTTTTGACTTTCTTTTAACATTTCACTAACGTGGCTGTCTTGGATGTAGCGTGACTGAAGTTTGAGCAAACTGGAAATAACTTGGAGGTTGTTTTTGACACGGTGGTGAATTTCTTTGAGGAGAACTTCTTTTTCTGCGAGGGATGCTTTGATGCCATCTTCGTCGCGCTTGCGATCTGTAATATCCCGTACTACTGCTTGAATTACTTTTCGTCCGTTAATTTCCATTGCATTTAACAGCACTTCAGCGGGAAATTCTGAACCGTCGATTCGTTTGTGTACCCAGTCAAAGCGACAGCTACCTGTTTGCATTGCTGTCGATATTCTCTGTATTGCTAGACTGGATGAGTCTTGTCCACTAGGCTGAAATTGTGGGGAAAAGTCGCTCAGTTTTTTGCCGTAAAATTGTTTTGTGCTGCTACAGCCAAATATTTTTAAAGTAGCGAGGTTGCAGTCAAAAAACTCCTTTTCGTCAAGCAACATTACTGCGTCGCTGGTGGCTTCATAAAGGCTGCGAAATTTGTGTTCTGATTCTTGCAACGAGCAGATCAATTGGTTTTTGATAGCTTCCGCACGCTTGCGGTCGGTAATGTCTATACCTACAGAAACTGCTGCGGTTCCCTGATGATATTTCTGAGCTACTATCAAATAGTTGCGGGCGAAACCGTTAATTTCTATTTCTATTTCTTGGCAGATTTGCTGAGATGAACTGTCAAAAAAAATTCGGATCAATTCTCCGAAAGCCGAGCCTTTGTCGAGAAAGTTGATTTCTTGACCGACAAAGCTTTCAGGAGACAGGTTGAATGAGGTTGCTAAGTGCTGGTTGACTCCAATATACCGCAAATCTGAACTGATCCAAGAAATCAATCCGGGTACGGCATCCAAAACGGCGCGAAGTTGGTCTGTAGCTTCTTTGAGTGCTTCTTCCGATCGCTTATGGTCGCTAATATCTGTCGCCGTTCCGCACAACCCTAAAATAGCGCCGTTTTCAGCTTGGTTGACTATGCTGTTGACGCGCAGGTGAACGGGAGTACCGTCCTTGCGAATGTGTACTGTTTCGTAAGGAGAATTAGCGGTTTGTGGCTGAACTTTGGTTCTCGCTAAAAGTTGGGCAAATATTTCTCTTGGTCTACTTTCTTGCTGAGGAACTAAAAAATCGGAGAAGCGGCGTCCGATCATTTCAGGCGGTTCGTAACCGTAGATGCGTTTGGCGGCGGAATTGACAAAAGTCAAGAGGCCTTCAATATCGATCGACCAAATCAATTCTTGGGAGGTTTCTACGAGGTTACGGTACTTTTTTTCGCTTTCGGCAAGTGCTGCATTGAAGACTGCCGTTTGCTGCTGAAGTCTCTCTTCTAATTCTTGATTTGCCGTTTTCAGAGTGGCAATGGAGTGCTCGCGCTCGGTAATTTGAGTAGACACACCGACTGCGCCGACAACTTCGCCGTTTCCATCTCGCAGGGCTGCCGATCGAATTTCGTGAATAAAATGCTTCTCTCGGATGTTCCAAGTGCGATCGTTTCCTGCTAGTACCTCAGCAATATTTTCTAAGATATCTGGCTGGCTGCTGTAAACTTCAAAAATCGATCGCCCGACAGTTGCACCTGGTTTGAGTCCCAAATTTTCTAATCCTTTCCCTGCTGCAAGGGTTAACTTGCCTTCTCTGTCTGTTGCCCACAGGAAAATCGGGGCACAACTGACAGCGGCGTGAAGGGTTTCGTTGGCTTGTTTGAGCCGATCTATTTCTGCGTGAAGCCGATCCTGGGTGGTGTTTAATTCTACCGTTAGTCGATCGGCTTTTTGCTGCCAACTGGCAGCAGTATCGCACATTTCTGCGAGATTGCGGGAACGACAGATGGATTGGTTGCAGTGTGACATGGTTACTCTAGGGCGCACTGTATATTTAACCCCAGCCTATCTTTTAAGCATAAACTTTTTAAGTCAAATATTACAATTAGCAGGAATACTCATCCGACCAAGATGCAATATATTAAAGCTACTTTAAAATATTCAGGAATTGCCCCTTGCTCAGGCTTTCTGACCACAGTTCACAAATTGATAATAAGCTGAATAATGCCTGCCAGTCGGTATTTTTACGGTAACTATTTGTACTATTGCAAAAAGAAGTTCCGCAATTCTAGGCTTGCACAAGAACTCGGATTGTAAATTTATTATATTTGTGTGCGTAGATTCACGCACCGAGGCATCGGGAATCTGGAAATTGTAAATATAGCCAGCGCCTGAATGGTTAGGAAGTAGTTAATTTGTGAAAATCATGAGGTCGATTCCCTCTTCTTTCTGCCTTCTACCTTCTGCTTTCTTCCCTATTCGCTATTCCCTCTTTCTTCCATCCGCTACATCCGTTACAGAATCCGTTGCCGAACTTTCTTCAATTCACTCCCCAAATTTTGACAGTTTTGTCTATACTACCACTGATAATAGTTTCGCCATCGCGGCTAAAAGTAAGACAAGTAACAGAGCTTTGATGTCCGCTGAGAGTGTAAAAGTTTTCGCCGGTACTGGCATTCCAAAATTTGATATTACCATCGGCACTAGCACTGACAACAGTGTGTCCGTCGGCACTAAAGAGGATCGCATTTATCGAGTTAAAATGCCCTGCCAAAGTGATTGAACTATCTGGATTCGATAGCTGGCGCAGTTGGATATTTCTGTCCCAGCCGCCAGTAGCCAAAGTCTGCCCGTCTGGACTGAAAGCCAGACAATTCGCGTAACCCTTAATTGTTTGAAAGCATTCTCTGCTGCGGAGGTTCCACAGTTTAATTGTACCGTCAGAACTGCTGCTAGCGAGAGTTTGTGCGATCGGGCTAAAAGCAAGACTAATAATTCCTGCTTTATGAGCTCCCCAAGTTAAAAGACTGCCAAAAGTACAGATTAACTTTCCCGTCTCTAAATTCCAAATTTTGATAGTAGTATCTGCCGAACCGCTGGCGATAACTTGACTGTCGGGACTGACGACTATTGCGCTAATTTCCCCTTCATGTCCGAGGGAAGTATGCTGCAATTCTCCTCCCTGCAAAATTTCGATCGCGCGGTGTTTCGGAGTATTTCTACTCCTCACAAAAACTTCGCTTTCTTGGCAAAGGACAAAAGTTTCTTGAGCGCGGGGATACTTGTCAAGAGTATAGAGTATTTCTCCTGTCTCTACATCGCAAATTCTAATTATTTTGCCGTGCAAACTCGCCGTGCGATCACCTCCGGGACTAATCGCAACATTTGTCCCAGTTTTGACAGTGCGGATGCAGTCAAAAAGCTTGTAAGGCACGAATTCTTTTAAAGCTTGGCGCACTAGAGGTTCTGTCTTCGATCGCAAAATTAAATAAGCAACTCGCTGCACTTCTGCTGCGGGGTCAAGCAGCGCCTCAATTGCTAAATTTAAACCAGCGCCTCCGTATTTAGGAGCATCTTTAACAGCGGCAATTCGCGACTCGATACTAGGACTGTTGAAGCGCTGCTTGACCCCGGCTATGCCTCCCAAAACTGCGCCGGCGATCGGGATTTGACTTTGAACGCCGAGGACGGCATCATATTCTCTGGGTTGGTTAGGATTGTCGGCCATCATACGATTTTAGATTTTAGATTTTAGATTTTAGATTGAATAATTGGAGGGTTAAATAAAGCGAACTCACGCACGGATAAATCGGGGCAATTGTTATCGGATACTCTGTTGTGATTTTCTGAAAAGATGAATCCGGGGGCTTGTAACCTGGCTGCTTTCGCTGACGCTCAAACCTCGTTTAAGAGCGCAAGTTCTAGCTTATTGACTGTTGCAGTTTATAGTATTATAATCAAATCAGCGTTTCACACAAAAATCCGAAAGTGATATGTCACACTTCACAACTATCAAGGTTCAGATCAAAAACGGCGAACTGCTGCATCAAGTGTTGGAAGAGTTGGGTTATCAAGTAGAGTCCAATGTGCAGGTACGGGGTTATCGGGGTGACAAAACTAATGCCGAGTACGTGATTCGGCAATCCAATGGTTACGATTTGGGTTTTCGCCGCAACGGAGAGGATTACGAATTGGTGGCGGATTTTTGGGGCGCTCGAATTAATCAGCAGGAATTTATCAATACAATTAGTCAAAAATACGCGCGCAAAAGTTTGATGGCGGCGGTGCAGTCAGAGGGTTTTAATGTTGAAGAAGAGGAAACTTTGGCAGATGGAACGCTGAGAGTTGTAGTCGGTAGATGGGTTTAAGACTCGCCCTTGATTAACTCGTTTTTAGGTATCAAGAGCAATCACCATGTGGCGATCGGCGATCGTACTAATCATCCTCGCGCTTGTAGTTGGCATTGTTGGGGCGATCGCCCTGGGAGCATACCGCTGGCATCTCGGTACCAAGGAACTGCGAGCCAATCTGGAAGCTGCGCGATCGCCGATTAAACCTCTCACATTTGATGGCGAAACCTTGATTACAGGGATTTTGGATCATCCAAGTCCACCTGTTTAACCTGCTCTAAAGGTAGATCTAGCGCTTCTGCAATTTGTTCGTCGCTCAAGCCAAACTGCCGTAATTTATCAATTGTTTCAATCTTAGTTTGATTTTTGCTTTTCTGCTGCAAGTCGGGAGTTTCCGGCTGACTTTTATCGGGGGTAGGAGTAGAAGGATTAGGACAATTGTTAATGTAGCTAATTGTGTTACTATTTTTAAAAGTATTTTTATTACCAAGATTTATATTATGATTTATTTGCCTTTCTATAACGGATTCAAGATTACTTTTTTTAACAGGTTCGCCAAAGACTTCAGATAACATTTGTAAAAGCTCGTGACTAGCCTTTTTAACGTGCTGGGAGCTATAACCATAAGTTTCTGCAACGTCAGCATATCTTTGACGATTCAGTATTCCCGAAATAATTTTTCTCTGCAAGTTATTTAGACGTTTACCTGTGTTGGTATAGACAGCTTCATCGACAAATTGCAATATCTGAGGACTGTCCATAGGTGGGATGGTGAGATAATTTTAGTTACTATAGCAAACTTTTTCCCACTTTTTCCAACTTTTTGCACCTTGGATCTCAATTGTTGGAAGTTCCCACTTTTTCCAACTTTTTTGGCTTTACATTTTTTGGGCGACCGGTCTACTGTAGGAACAGTGTTTTAATATTCAATGTCAAAGTGTAACTCTGTAAGTCGCCCAAAAATTTGCTACTTCACCATTTTGTAGGATTTGGGTAGAGTCTGTGAGCAATATACATTTAGCGAGTAAACAGTATTGATGCAACCAAATTTTTTGACTGACTCACCTCTAAGCCCACAGCCCTTATTTGAGTTAAAAAATGTTACATTTAGCTATGCTAACAGCCAGAATCAGCTTTTAGATAATGTTTCATTAAGCTTGTTTCCGGGTGATAATATTGGTCTGATTGGAGAAAATGGCTGCGGTAAATCTACAATTATCAAACTATTGCTAGGATTATGCTTTCCTAACAACGGAACAGTAAATTTATTTGGCAGAAAAGTTTTATGGGGCAATAATTACCCCCAGCTAGGCTACATAGGTGATCCCTCTTATTACCCTGGAGAGTTAGGCTTGCCAACGGGGATTTTAGTTAAAGAGCTTGTGCAAATTTTTAAGTCTCTATGCCAGCCAGAAAAGGAGCTAAAAGACTTATCTTACCGGGAAATTGAAGAACGGCTACAGATTCCTAGCTTTTATGAATCTGATGTTAGCAAGCTATCCAAAGGACAACGGATTAGACTGATGGCATTTTTAGCTTTGGCTAAGAAACCACAGTTATTAATTGCAGATGAAGCAACAGAAGGATTAGACAAAGAAGGTAAAAAAATTGTATTGTCAGAAGTTCAACGACTTGCTAATTGTCATCAAGCAGGGATTTTATGGATTTCTCATCGGCGGGATGAAGTCGCTAGGTTAACCGATAAAGTTTATGAGCTATTTCAAGGTAAATTACATGAACAAGAGCGCCAAGGTTTTGATTGTCAAATAGAGACTGATTCTATTAACGCCGAGGCTAAAAAATATTTTAATCTCTCAAAAGATGGGGCTTTTCAAGCTTTGGAAGAAATCTTTACAGATTCATCAATCCATAAATTCCAGATGACAGGGCTTCTCCAAAAGAGGGAAAAATTATGATTAATTTAAACAAGGCATGGGTGATAGTTAAGCCAGAAATTATAAAATTGCTCAACTCATATCATTGGCTAATTTTATTAGGAGTAGGAATAATTATTGCCACACTACCTTTTGACTGGTATCAAGAACAACTAACATTTTTTAATATCCCTTTAGAGGGATATCAAGGAGCCAGAGAAACAGTCTATATAAATCTTCTCCATGAATTGTTTTCATGGGCTTGGATTTGTATAGCCTTTTATCTATTTTCTGGGTTACTGTTACCCTTGGGAGATAGTTTTTCAGTAAGCCACTTACTCTGGCTGCGGCTTACTCCTTGCTCTCCTTGGGAGATTGCTGCTGCTAGAGCAATCAGGGTAATTGCTTATGGAGTTTGGGTTGGTGCTTTAGCGCTAATTTGGGTGTTAGTAACTTCCCTATATCATCATATTTACCCTGCCAATTTACTTTTAGATGTTTTGGGTTTAGTTAGTTATATCATATTCGCCGGAGGTATGATTGCACTCTTAGATTTTGACCTAGCATTTGACTACTTTTCAAAAATGGTAATCGCCGTTGTTGCTTTATTTTTTCCGTCTCTGCTAGACTTGGTAAAATTAGGTATAGATAACTTAATAGATGCTCAATATGCGAGATATTTTCCTTTCACGCATCCCTTTGCTAGAGTTACGTCAGAGAATTTATATCATTTTGGAGTAGCAGGTCTTTTAGGCTTGTTTTTCCTCGGCTTCCATATATTCAGTAAACTGAAATATCGAACAGTAAAAAACTAGGCTATTGAGATCATCACAGTACAAGGAGCTAATTATCATGCAATACAAAAAACAGAGAAAAACAAGTTGGTGGCTCATCCTTCTATTTATCCCTCTGCTAGTTGGATGTAACCCTGTTACTAATGGACTCTTCTTAAAAGAATTAGAGGTTTATTTAGGAGATGCTTTACTTAGAACAGTAGTTGGACCAACGATAGAAATTATTTTTGACCAAGTAATCTCTTATATATCACCTCATGTCAAACCTTATCCTGACAATCCATTAAGAGGACGCTATAGTGGTGAGTTGACCTTCAAAACAGAAAATCCAAATTGTAGAGATATCCATACAGAAAAACAACCTGAAATGGTAAGGAAGTCAATTAAGGATGAATGGGAGTCAGCACCAGAGGTTAAAAATAGAACCAACCATTTTTATGAGCATCATTGTTAAAGCAGACAAAGCAATGATAATTTCTATCCAATTCACCATAATTTAATCAAAGAGGAGACAATAAAATGAAAAAGACGCTTTTTAAAATTCTGAGTGTAGGAGTTATAGTTTTGAGTGTCTTGTTCTTCGCATTTGGCTTGATGAAGTTAGCTCGCGCTCAAGAACCACCAAAAGCTCCAACTATAGTAAGTGGGATTCCTGGTGTTGAAGTAGTTCAGCCTTTGCCAATAAATACTAACCAGGCTCAATATATTATTGTCAGTTCTCTAGCAATGCTAGGGTTAGGAGTTGCAGGGTTTGTGGTTTCTTCAAGAATAACTGAAGTAAGTCACAATAATCAAAACAAGAAGAATAGAGAAACGACTCCTGACACTGTTACTGTTAATCTTAGCCCCGACGCCTCAGCAAAACCAGTGCAAGAAACTGCCAGACAGGAAAAAGATGTTCCTATAGTTGCTGTGGAAAGCAATCCTGGGACTGTTACCATAAATCTTAGCCCCGAAGACTCAGCAAAAATTTTTCAAAAAGCTGCCAACCAAGGAAAAGATATTTCTATTCTTCCTGATGTTTCTATTGTGACTGGGGAAGGCAATCTTGGTACTATTACTGTCAATCTTAGCCCCAAAGACTCAGCAAAAATTTTTCAAAAAGCGACAAACCAAGGAAAAGATATTTCTATTCTTGCTTATGAATTATTAGTCAAAATCTTGGACGGGGAAGCAGAAGACTAGGCTAAGTTTCTAAGAATCATTATTATAGCAATTTTTGGGCTTTGTATGTTTTTAACGATCGCCCTAACCAGAAAACCCAAGTGCGATCGCCCTAATTAAAAAACTAATATCGCTCTCATTCCATCACATCATCTGTTGCAGGTTCACCAGGATAAAAAGCCTCGCTAAAAATGTCTTCCAACACATACGGACAATTCTCTGGAAAAGTTTTTCGCGGCAGATTTGTTTCTCCAGAAGCTAATGCCATTCCTTTGATGTAAGCTGTCTGGAGAGCTTCTTGTAGGTAAGGTTTGAGACTTGGATTTTCTTTGAGTAACTCTAATATATCGATACGCTGGATGGAAATTGTATTCACCCAACTGCGACTTCTTTTTGATACTTGATATTCCCATTTAAGCAAATGTCCAATCAAAATGCTCAAGCGGTTTCTTAATTCGGCGCGTTGTTGTTTTCCCAATGACTCAATCTCCTCGATTAAATTAGGTAGGTCAATTTGACTCCATTCTCGATGTTTGAGGAGTTTTGCTTGTTCCTGAGTCCAAGCATAAAAATCTGTTTCATAAAGACTTTGTATTAAAGTTCCCGGTATTTGTTCACTTTGTGGTGTTTGCATAAAAATATCAAAATTTAGTGTTCTTTGCTTAATTATACTTAGCAGCTTCATTATCCGGCAGATTTCTTAGTCTCGCGTTGCAAGTAATTCGTTTTTGTAGGGGCAATCCTTCCCTGGTTGCCCCGGTTTAAACTTCATAAAGAGGGTAACTTTCCCAAAAAACCCTACCTCAAAAACAACTTATACGCCGGATTCTGACTCTCATCCCCATACTGATAGCCCAGCGTATCCAAAAAAGCCTGCCATTCCTGCATCTCATCGGGCGGTACTTGAATTCCCACCACAATTCGCCCGTAATCTGCGCCGTTATTTCGATAGTGAAAAACGCTGATATTCCAGTTAGGACTCATGGAACCGACAAACTTCATTAACGCACCCGGACGTTCGGGAAATTCAAAGCGATAAAACAATTCATGATTGGCCAGCATCGAACGCCCGCCCACCATATGCCGGACGTGCAATTTCGTTAATTCATCGTCAGTTAAATCCAAAGTTTTGAAGCCACAATCTTCAAAACTGGCGGCTATCTTCACCGCATCGGCACGGTTTTGAATTTGCACGCCTATAAAAATATGTGCTTCTTTTTCATCCGCAATTCGATAGCTAAATTCAGTTAAATTGCGCTTTCCAAGACACTCGCAAAACCTGCGGAGACTGCCAGCTTGTTCGGGAATTGTGACTGCAAAAATGGCTTCGCGGCGTTCGCCAAACTCGGCTCTTTCTGCTACAAAACGCAGCCGATCGAAATTCATGTTCGCGCCGCAAGCAACAGCAATTAATGTTTGTCCTGCGATTTGTTCGCGTTCGACGTAAGCTTTCGCACCTGCGATCGCCAAAGCGCCAGCAGGTTCTAATATCGATCGCGTATCTTCAAAAACATCCTTAATCGCCGCGCAAACATCATCCGTATGCACCAAAATAATCTCATCCACATACTCCTGACACAACCGAAAAGTTTCCTCCCCCACTTCTCGCACAGCAACGCCATCAGCAAATAAACCCACCTGCGACAAACGCACCCGTTTACCCGCTTTCAGCGATTGATTCATTGCATCGGAATCCACCGGTTCGACGCCAATAATCTTAATTTCCGGCCGCAACCGCTTGACATAGGCCGCAATTCCCGAAATCAATCCGCCGCCACCAATTGCCACAAAAATCGCGTGAATTGGTTTTTGATGTTGCCGCAGAATTTCCATGCCGATCGTACCCTGTCCAGCAATCACGTAGGGGTCATCAAAAGGGTGAATAAAAGTCATACCTTTTTCCGCCTCTAATTGACGCGCAAAGGCGTAAGCATCATCGTAAGCATCCCCATGCAAAACTACCTCTCCACCACGGGCTATCACCGCATTTATCTTCACCTGCGGCGTCGTTACGGGCATGACGATAATCGCGCGAGTTCCCAGGTGGCGGGCAGCGAGGGCGACTCCTTGGGCGTGGTTGCCGGCGGAAGCTGCAATCACACCTTGTGCTAGCAAATCCGGCGACAGTTGCGCCATTTTGTTGTACGCACCCCGCAGTTTGAAGGAAAACACCGACTGCATATCCTCTCGCTTCAGCAAAAGTTTATTGTTGAGCCGTGCTGATAGATTGGGGGCTACTTCTAGGGCTGTTTCTTGAGCAACATCGTAGACGCGGGCGGTGAGGATTTGTACTAGGTAATCGCAAAGCATGGGGTTAGCAGGTTGGTTGATGCCAGATGGTGGGATAATTGTAGGGCACTTGTGTTAGTATTTTGCGGGGAATTGGCGATCCTCTTCGAGGGCTTTCCTTCGGATCGCTTCGCTAACGCTAACGGGCGATTCCCTGCGGGATAGCTTCGCTTCACGCAACTTTCCAATAATAACTTTTCTCTTTGGGAACATAAGGAGCCTGAAGACTATTAATAATATTTAGTTTTTGCCGTTTACCCCGGTTATAAAATCCGGTGTGTGAGCGTATTAGTCCGTAATCCTTGATTTAGTATGTAAATTCATGAACGTACAAATTACAGATTTGCGTGCGGTTGACGAGCCAAAAATTCAACAGGTAGCTAGATTAATAGTTGAAGGTTTTAAAGAGCATTGGCCCGATGCTTGGCCCGATCTAAATTCTGCTTTGCAAGAAGTGCAAGAATCTTTCGGAGCCGATCGCATCAGTCGAATTGCTGTCGGCGACAGCAATCAAGTTTTGGGATGGATTGGCGGGATTAAACAGTATGACGGTAATGTTTGGGAACTGCACCCGCTGGTAGTGAGAACAGAATTTTGCGGACAAGGAATTGGTCGATCGCTCGTAGCTGATTTAGCAACAGAAGCTAAAAACCGGGGAGGGATCGTGCTGTGGGTGGGTACCGACGACGAAGACAATCAAACCACTCTTTCAGGCATCAATCTTTATCCTAACGTTTGGGAACACGTCGCCAAAATTAGAAATTTGCGCGGTCATCCCTACGAATTTTATCAAAAAATGGGTTTTGCGATCGTGGGAGTAATGCCCGACGCAAACGGAATTGGCAAGCCAGATATTTTCATGGCAAAGCGGTTGTAAAGTTTAATCTAGGTTCTAAACTTACTAACTGGTGGCTTGCCAATCCAACACTTAGCAAAATTAGTGGTTGAAAGTTTCCCAGAAAATCCGTCTAGTCTGGACGTGCGAACCCCGTTCGAGGGTCGCTAATAAACAAACCCAGAACTAACGAATCCATCACCGTATCCCAGACAGGAGTCAAACGCTCTGCATCGTCAACCCAGTAATCAAAAGTAATCAAACACTGAACATTAGAACCCAATCCAATACAGATTCGAGAATAAGCTTCCCGCTGTTCTGGAGGATCGATAAACTTAAATTCAGTCCAAACAATGCGGGCAGTTTGCCGCTTCAATTGGATAATGTCCCCAGGAGCGAGCGGATTTCGCGTATCATCTTCAACCACCTTCTGTAATAGCGGCACCAGCGGAAAATCTGCCCAGTTATTAGGTGGTAGCAAATTAAACGAAACCTCCAAACGACAATCATCATCCGGCGGCTTTTTATCCGTAAACCGGAACGAATTAGTATCCGGTTCAAAATGCCAATCTTCCGGGACATCAAAGCGGACTGCACCTCTTCCTGCTACAAAAATTCGAGTTCCAGGCTTTGACTTCCAATTGTGGTCTTCTTTGAGTTCTAGAGTTTCCTTGAGCCATTCTTGCTTTTTGCGCTTAGACATAAACAGAACACCAAATTACTGCTAATGTGTAGTTTTAGACCTTGCAAACACATTTTAACTCTATTTTGCTCGCCGTTTGCTCAAATATAACAATCCTTACAAAAATTATGAATTCCTCTCTTCTCTATTCCTCTGTGTTCTCTGCGCCTCTGCGGTAAAAAATAATTCCTTTCACAATTTGCTAACTTTTATTTTTCACTCTTGGGAATCACATACCTAATTCCGCCTTTATTCCCAGCCGCATCGCCCTTATAACGCGGGATCACATGAATAGCCGCGTGAGTGCGACTTTGACCAGCCTGTTTATTAATATTTATCCCCACATTAAACCCGTCAGGCTGAAACTCTTTACTTAACATCTCTTGTACCTTATTAGCCATAAACCAGCAAGCAGATTGTTCTCGAAACGGTAGTTCAAAATAATTGGCGACGTGACGCTTTGGGATGATTAAAACATGACCTTTGCTGGCGGGATAACCGTCAAACATCGCATAAGCTGTCGCTGATTCAGTTAGCAAAATTAGGTTTTTATACGGATTGCAGAATATGCAGTTATTAGTAGAATTTCTTTGATGGTTGTAATGCACGTATTTGTAAATTTCGCAATACTCATCTAGGTGAACTGGCTTAAACGGAAGTTTGACAATGCACTGATATGTAGGTTTTTTGTGGACATAATGTTCTCGAAAGCCTTCTTTTTTTATATCCCTTCTCACGGCAAAATACGCCTTCCCTCCCGGTTTCAACAGGTGCGACACTTCCATCAGGACATTAGCTTGTTCTTCGGGAAACAAAACATTCAAAACATAAAAACAAATGATTGTGTCGAATTTATTTTCGGGGAATTCCGGAAAATAATAAGGGTCATAACCCGCAATATCGAAGCCTTTTTGCTGCAACAATCTAACATCGCTGCCCAAGCCGCACCCAAAATCTAAAACTTTGCCTTGCAGCAAGTTTTTATCTAATAAAAATCTTGCTGGAAAGGACAGATAAATTCTTTCGATGGCCGTCAGGTGGCTGAATTTATTTTGTTGCTTTTTCATGGCGGCACAAATTTGATTTTAATCGATATTATTCAGTCCGCGCACCATCAGGACGAGAGTTTGTGGAGTAGCGATTTCAAGATCCGAATGTTATCTAAAAATTTTACCATTATTGCAGTTTGGCGATCGCCCCTTTTTCCACCAACACCTTACCAGTCACCAAATCCCGCACCGTCACCAACAAAACCCGCCTCTCATCCACCTCAAAACTCACCGAAACCCTGTCAATTCCCAATACCCCGGGCGGATTCAAATGCGCTACGCAAACCTGCTGGTGGTGGCTTTCCAGAGACCGAAAATCCGTTTTTTTGTTGAGCAAGCTGCTCGTCATTTGCCCTTTTTCGTTAAAAATAACCTCCGCTTGCGATACCTCTGCAACTTCCCCAATATCTAACCGAATTTCCCTTTGCCCTTCAATTGCCACTTGCAGCGTCAACTCTTCGGAACTTTGACAGGGATACTTCATTTCCTTGCTAAATATCGGCGAATAAGCATAAGCTTTAGCATAAGGTTCCCAGAGGCGAATTGCATAGCTGTGACGCAAATAATCGTCAACACTCGCTAATTGTGTCAACCCTAAAGCACCCTGCGCCACCGCTTCAAACGGCTTGTCAGCTTTGACTTTTTGCCGCCCAAAATACGAAACCACTAAATTAGATACAGCCGGAATTAGAGAAGTTCCTCCTACCAGCAAAACCTGTTCAATATCTGCCTTGCCGATACCTTTTCCCTGTGCAATACTCAGCACTTCATCTAAACTTTCCCGCAACTGTTCTAACAACTGCCTAGATTCCAGAATTTCCTCAAGCTTGTCTCGGTTTAGCTGCAAGTCGTAAGACATAAAATTTTCATCGTCAAACCAGCTTTCCTTCGCCTCATTAACTTGAGAAAGTTGAATTTTTAATTTTTCCGCTATTTCTAATAAGTTTTGCCAGCCAACTGGGCCGACTTCTGCCCGCGACGAACCAATTTGCCGCAAATAATCTTCGACAATCCAGATGTCAATATCTTCGCCGCCTACATAAGCATCGGATTTTGCCAACACTTCGGCACGCACCCCCCCCAGCCCCTCCAAGCTTCGCGGGGGTAAGGGGGGGGTTACAGCAGTACGGACTAAACTTAAATCTAAAGTTCCGCCGCCAAAATCAACTACTAAAACTAGAGAGCCGGGGCGTTTTACTGCATATCCCAGGGCGGCGGCTGTGGATTCATCTATTACCTGAATTTCCGCAACTCCCAAACTTTCTCCTAAGTCGCGAAACCAATCTAAATATCGCTCAAATGCTCCAACGGGGACTGTAAAAATTACTTTGTCTGGCTGTATATTTTGTAAATATAATTGTTTCCAAATAGTTTTGATAAACTGTTCTGCTACTGATTCGGCTGTGTAGGTTTCGCCGTCGATATTGCGGGGCGGTGGCTGAAAGTCGGCAGCTAAATTGCGTTTAAAAGCTTTGAAAAAACGGTCTGGCTGAGATTGTCCCAAACGCTGCGATCGCACTTTTTCTCCCAACACCAACTCTCCGGCATTATTCACAAAGATTAAAGTTGGTACTACAGATATTTCTCGAACATCTCCGCTCAAATTCTTCGTTTTCAAAATGCGGGACATCTCCCCCAATCTCAAAGTTTCTGGTGTTTGCGTATCCGGGTTAAGAATGCAGACAACCGTATTGCTGGTGCCGAAGTCAATGGCAACTGTAGTCATGTTGATTTAAAATTTAAAAATTAATTTTTCATTCCCGCTGGCAGGGTGCGACTAACTTTAGCCGGAGTAAGAATTCGCTCTCCCTCCCGATAGCCTACAAATCGAATATAAACTAATTCTCCTTCGGTTATATCCTCAACATCCGGCTGGTGCAACTGCGGATTGTAAGCAGTTTGTTCCCAAGCTGAACCGATTGTTTCAAAATCCCAGCTTGATAACAGGTTTTCTAAGGGAGTAAACAAAGCTGAGAGATTTTTGGCGGGCATATCCGGCTTGGCTTCTGCCATTTTGCGGGCGGCGGGATAGTTGGTTAACAAAGTTTGCAACTGTTCAAAGGTAGCGCGGCGAAAATCGGCAGTTAGTTGAGCTTTTTGCTGCTGCAATTCTGATCGCAACCGGAAACACTGCTGCCTCAATTCTTCTATTTCGCTGGGATTAGTTGTGATTGTAGCCGATATTGGCAGTGCGAGCAAAGTACGATCGAACTCTTGAAAATTCAAATTCAGCACTGTTGCCAGCCGCCTCAGTTGGTCTAGCGTGAGTTTTCCCACGTCTCCCTGCCGCACTAAGCGCACCGCAAAGCGACTTAAGCCTGCTTTTTCGCCTAAATCTTGCCAATCGAGAATGTCTAGCTGATTCATGCGTTCCCGCAGAATTGTATCGTACTTAAACTCGATCGCATCTCCCGCCTCAGATGCAGCATAAAGGTACACTACAATTAGAAAAATGCCCCCGACAGCTAGCGCGAAGCTGAAGGCAGGCACTGTTGTTACATCAACTGTTGCACCGAGGATCTCAAACATCTTTAACTCTTCTAAACTTGTTTTAAAGTCTGCGTTTGTTCAACGACCAAATTTTCTTCGCCTTGGTAATATTCTGGCAGCAAGTCTTGAGATTCTACTTTTCCGAGGGCTTTTTCAATTCCGGCGGTGGTTTCGGTGCAACTCGAACCGGTGGCGTTGAGGACGGTTTCGGTAATTTTGCCGTCTTTGCCGATGCGGTATTCTATTTGGCGGTATTCTGCCATAATTCTTCCTCTTGGTTTAATGCTTGAGTGTTGACTGTTGAGGGTTGAGTTATATTATAGATTCTATTTACCAATTATTCTAATGAATTTTTGTAGCGACAATGCAACCGGGGTTTCGCCGGAGATTATGGTGGCGATTGCAGCGGCTAATTGCGGTGCTGTGATGTCTTACGGAGATGATGAATATACACAGCGTTTGCAAGTTAAATTTTCGGATTTGTTCGAGACATCGGTGACTGTTTTCCCTGTAGCAACCGGTTCGGCTGCTAATGCTCTGGCCCTTGCGGTTGTGACTCCTCCTTACGGGGCTGTTTACTGTCACGGGGAATCTCATATTAATCTAGATGAATGCGGCGCGCCGGAGTTTTTTACAGGCGGTTCCAAGTTAGTTACAGTAACAGGAAATCATGGTAAAATAGAGGCAGAGACTTTAGGAAAAATACTCGATCGCGCTGGTGCAGGTGTCGTCCACCACGTACAGCCCGCAGCCGTCAGCATCACTCAAGCAACCGAAGCCGGCACAGTCTACAATCCAGCAGAAATTTCCCACATTTGGGAAGTGGTTCGCGCTCACAATTTGCACCTGCACATGGATGGAGCTCGCTTTGCCAATTCTGTCGCGAGTCTAGGCTGTTCTCCTGCGGATATCACTTGGCGCGCCGGTGTAGAGATGCTCTCGTTTGGAGCGACAAAAAACGGCGCGATGGCTGCGGAAGCTGTGGTTTTTTTTAATCAAGAATTAGCAAAAACTTTCCCTTTTTACCGCAAGCGCAGCGGGCATCTTTTCTCGAAAATGCGGTTTTTGTCGGCGCAGTTGGAAGCGTATATAACGGATGATTTGTGGCTGAAAAATGCGGCTCATGCAAATAATATGGCAGCCAAATTAGCCCAAGGTTTGGCGGGAGTTGAGGGAGCGAATTTTTGCCATCGGGTTGAAGCAAACGAGATTTTTATTCAACTTCCCGAATCGGTAATTACAGCGGTTTTAGCTGAGGGTTTTCTGTTTTATCGGTGGGATGAATGTACTATTAGACTGGTAACGGCTTTTAATACTTTGGAAGCGGATGTTATTGCTTTCGTGGAAGCGGTTAAACGACATCAATGATTAAAATATAGGGGCGGGTTTTACAAATAATATCGGCCAGCTATGAACAATCTAAGAAACCAGGGTAAGCTCATCTAATTTGGTATAAATTGTACTTGACAAAAAGACAACTATAGAAAACGTGGCATTCACGTATGAGCAATTCTATAATGCCTTAAAAGCTAAGTCATCAAGCCGTAAAACTCAATGGATAAAGGATTCCTGCCCGCCCGGCCAACGTAATCGTCAAAGCAACCACGCTCAGAAGCCCCACCTATTTCCATGCAAGAGTTACAAGGGAGCTTGTCAAGTTATTTTGATGACGTACCCGACCCAAGAGTGAACCGAACCAAACGCCACCTACTGAAAGACATTCTCGTCATTGCCATATTATCTACAATAGCTGGAGGTGAGGGATGGGAAGACATGGAAAATTATGGAATCAGTAAGCAGCAATGGTTGCAAAAATTTTTAGACTTACCCAATGGCATCCCGAGCGATGATACCTTTCGACGAGTTTTTGAAAAGCTAGACCCGAAAGTTTTAGAACAGAAGTTGACTCAATGGGTTAAACAATTAATGGGGCCAGTTGGCCAACAAGTTATCCCGATTGATGGCAAAAATCTCCGAGGTTCTTATGACCGAAAAACCGGGGTAAATAATTTACATTTAGTGACAGCTTGGGCTAGCGAAAATCGGTTGGTACTTGGACAAGTTAAAGTGGAAAACCATTCCAATGAAATCACAGCTATCCCAGCTCTATTGGAATTAATCGATGTCACCGGAGCGATTATTACGATGGATGCGATGGGTACTCAGACCGAGATTGTGCGGCTGATTCGTCAAAAAAAAGCCGATTATGTCGTTACCCTCAAAAAGAATCATCCAACTCTTTACAAACAAGTCAAGACCTGGTTTGAAACAGCCAGAGCCAACCAATTTGGTGGAATTGAAGTGAGTGAAGATTCCCGAACGGAAAAAGCACATCATCGAGTCGAAACTCGAAAAGTTTGGGCGGTTCCAGTGGCGGCACTAGGACGACTTTACAAACAAGAAGACTGGGCAGATATTCAGACTATTGTTATAGTAGAACGTTTCCGTTATTTGTGGAACACAACCACTCATGAAGTACAGTTCTACCTGAGTTCCTTACCCGTAGATGCCCAGGTTAATGGTCGCGCTATTCGTCAACATTGGAGCATTGAAAATCAAGAACATTGGATTTTAGATGTCACTTTCAATGAAGATCGATGTCGCATTCGGTCGTTGAATAGCCCTCGGAACTTGGCTGCTATCAGACGGATGTCCCTGAATGCTGTCAATCAAGAAACTACTCTCAAGCGTAGCTTGCGACAGAAAAGGAAACGGGCTGCAATGAATGATGAATACATGATGCTTCTTCTCAAATCCTTTTGTCAAGACTGATTGAGATGCTCTTACCCTGTCTAAGAAACCCGCCCCCACCTAACAAATAATCCACATCAACCTTGATTTATATTAAATGCAAAAAATAGGCGCGGGGATTTCTCGTTGGGTGGGGGCGGGTTTGAGATATTTTTGGTTATTTACAATTATTGTTTGTGAAACCCGCCCCTACATTTTAAATGCGAAAAATAGGCGCGGGAATTTCTTGTTTGATGGGGGCAGGATTGAGAGTTTGTTGGTTATTTACAATTATTGTTTGTGACACCAGCCCTACATTTTAATAGGTTCAGGAATAGGTTGTGCAACTGCGGCTAGTTCGGGTTCAACTTCTTCGAGATGTGCTTCTAAAAGCGCCAGATTTCTCATGTTTGATTTATAAAAAGCATCGAAGATATCTCCGACTAAAGGTACTGATCCCACAACGGCTTCTAGACCGATGTTGTAAACCATTTTGCCTAGAGTCTTTTGGGGAATGTTGAATCGAGTTGCTAAATAAATTAGGTAGGCGGAAAACGCGGTATCTACGATATCCCCAGCACCCGGAACTAAACCGATAATGGGGTCTAAACCAATGCGAAATTTAGTGCCGGGGATGCCAATGGCGGTATCCATCAGGCGGCTGAGTTTGCGGATGCGGTTGAGGGTGGCAAGACGCTCTATGTTGTTCATATTATTATTCTTGAACTAGGTTTAAAATTTGAAATCTGTCGGAAGACGGAAAAAAAACATCTAGAAACCTCTCATTCTCGATCTTCGCTAATATGCTGAATTCCCCATTCGTGCATGGCATTAATAATCGGTTTGAGACTTTCGCCCAAAGGCGTTAGCGAATATTCAACTTTTGGCGGCACTTGCAGGTAAATTTCCCGGTGCACAATCCCGTCTGATTCCATTTCGCGCAGTTGCTGCGTCAGCATCTTCTGAGTAATGCCGTTGACAGCTCGTTGCAGCTCGTTAAAACGCTTCACTCCTGGAAACAACTCCCGCAGAATCAAGACTTTCCAGCGCCCGCCAATCACCTCTAGAGTGCGTTCTACAGGGCAATTTGCTCGATCGACTTTTACTTCTTGGACTTGCATAGTATCTTTTTGGTAACTACCGCACTTTTAAGTGCGTACTTCCCATAATAGCTTGACTCGGTTTAAAGTAGAAACATCGCAGAAATCAAACAAACTAAACCAATAAATATATTCCTGCATCTGGCATCAATCAAAAAGGAGAACACGATGAGCCAACCTGTGATTGCTGATAAAAAACCCGCCGTTATGGAACTTGAACCCGGTACTTACTACTGGTGCACCTGCGGTCAAGCTAAGAATCAGCCTTTTTGTGACGGTTCCCATAAAGGTAGCGAATTTGTGCCGCTAGCTTTTGCAGTAACTGAGAAAAAAACAGTGGCGATGTGCAACTGCAAGCATACCGCAAATTCTCCATTTTGCGACGGCGCTCATAGCAAACTTTAAAGGCAGCAATAATCAAGGAAAAACCAATCGTGCATCAACCGCTTTTGGTTTCATTTGACAACTAAATAGGACTTAGGCATCAATACCAAAGAAACCCGGTTTTTTACCGAAATTAAAGCTGCGATGCACTACTATCCTAAAAAAACAGATTTCTACGTCCATGACTGCTAAACAAACACCATAGTTTTGATTGTTTTTAAATGAGGAGAACAAGATGATTACCATTAGAAAAAGTGAAGCAAGAGGACACGCAAATCACGGTTGGCTCGACAGTTACCACACATTTTCTTTTGCCGGCTATTACGATCCAAATTTTATGAATTTTCGCTCTTTGCGGGTAATTAATGAGGATTTCGTTAGCGCCGGTAAAGGTTTCGGCACTCACGGACACAGCGACATGGAAATCATTACTTATGTATTAGAAGGAGCATTAGAACACAAGGATAGTTTGGGTACTGGTGCAGTGATTAAACCCGGTGAAGTGCAGCGGATGAGTGCAGGTACGGGTATCCAGCACAGCGAGTTCAATAGCTCGCAAACAGACCCAGTTCATTTGTTGCAAATCTGGCTGTTACCCGATACAAAAGGCTTGCAGCCGAGTTACGAGCAGCGCGAATTTCCCCTAACAGAAAGGCACGGAAAACTGCGTTTAGTGGCTGCACGAGATGCGAGAGATGGTGCTGTTAAAGTGCATCAAGATGTGGATTTGTATGCGGCTGTTTTGGATAAAGACTCGCGGGTTTCTCATGCTTTGCAGCCGAATCGCCATGCTTGGGTGCAAGTGGCTCGCGGCTCGGTTTGGCTCAACGGTTTGCCTTTAAAAAATGGCGACGCTGCGGCGGTTAGCGGCGAGTCGGAATTGGCGATTGAAGCTACGGCTGATGCTGAATTTTTGCTGTTTGATTTGGCATAGAATTGGGCAGCCTATATACTAAGTAAGGTGCGTAATTCGCACCCTACTTAGTGATGAAGAATCTGCACATTTCCCACCCTACTGAGGGTGGGTTACTACTTAGGAAATAAGTAAATAGGAGGAAGACAGTAAATTTTATTTATGGTACCTCTAGTAAGGGATAAGTCTTTAGGATAAATTTTTATGCAACAAAACCCGATCGCCAGAAAGCATCTTGTTTGGAGCCTCATCACTGGTTTAGCAGTCGGCGCGATCGCAGGCGCACCCCTCGGCTGGATGGCTAATGGGTCTTTTTCCGATCAGCGTTCGGCTCAAAGTATCCTTTGCCGAGAAAAGAATAGAGATCAGCCAGTTGCTATTGTTGAGGCTAGGTGCGGTTCCCGATTCTAAATTTTTCTGCTAGCCAGAGGGCGGTGTCAAATATTTTGAGGCTTGTGCGAATGTCGAAAGTTCGATCGCGCAGGCATTTTGGCGTTGTCAATATGCCACAAACCGGAAAACTTATGCGTCAGTGGATATGTGGGTATGTTAAATTTACACAATAATGAATTACAGCAGAACAATTCCGGCTATTTTGAGTGCTACGATCGCCCTGAGTTCGATCGCCCTCATCCCACTCACATCACCTCAAATCGCCCTCGCATTAACCGCCGACAAAGTTAAAACCGTTGCCCAACAAATTACTGTTCGCATCCAGGGGCCAAAAGGCGGTTCAGGAGTAATTTTAGAGAAACAAGGCAGCACATACTATATTCTCACAAACTGGCACGTTGTCGATAAAGCCGGCGATTACGAGGTTGTAACTCCTGACGGCAAAGCTCACTCTGTATCATACAGCCTCGTGCGGCGAATGCCCGGTGCGGATTTGGCGATCGTGCCCTTCAGCAGCACTCAAAGCTACCCCCTGGCTCAATTAGCTAATTCCGCAGCAACTAAGGGAAACAAGGCTTATGTGGCTGGCTGGCCGAGATCCGGCGGTTCTCTGAGACAGCCGATTTTCATCGCTACGGAAGGTCAGCTTACCGGCCGCCAAACTCCCTGGAACGGTTATACTTTGGTATACAATAACTTAGTGAGAGCGGGCATGAGCGGCGGGCCGGTACTCGATGACGCGGGGCGACTTGTCGCAATTAACGGCATTGTCAGGTTAGAGGAAAATTCCGATAAAATCGTGGCGGCGGGAATAGAAATCAATACTTTCATGAAATGGCGATCGACTATTTCCCTGCCAGTAGTTCCCCAATCTCCTACTGCCGGAAACCCAAAAACTCCGGCGAAAAATGCGCCCCGCACGCCCGCAAGTGCGATCGCCTTTGCTGCTACAAATACCCTCAAAGGGCCTTCCGAAGTTGTCAGTTCCCTTGCCCTAGCTTCAGCTTATTTTACTACAGGAAATAGCAACGGCACTATCTCAGTTTGGAATTTTCCCAGCGGGCAATTAAAAACTACCCTGCAAGGTCACACGGAAGCCGTAAACGCACTGGCTGCGAGTGCGGATGGCAAGGTATTAGCTAGCGGCAGCGACGACAAAACGGTGAAGATTTGGAATTTAGAAACTGGCGCGGTTGTACGCACTTTGAGCGGGCATTCCAATGCAGTTTCGAGCGTTGCCGTTAGTCCTGATGGTCAATTTGTGGCCAGCGGTAGTTGGGACAAAACGATTAAGATTTGGAACCCGAAAACGGGGGAATTGCTGCGGACTTTGACCGGGCATTCTGGGTTGGTGAATGCAGTTGCCATCAGTCCAGATAGCAAAACTTTAGCTAGCGGCAGCAAAGACGGTTCTATTAAGTTCTGGAATTTAGCTACGGGTCAAGAAATTCGCACCATTAGCGGCAAAAACTTGGCTGTTTTGTCGCTAGCTTTTACTCCCGACGGCAAGAGTTTAGCTGCGGGAAATAGCAACGGTACAATCGGTTTGTGGAATGCCACAAACGGGCAGTTAATTCGGCGTTTAAGCGGGCATACTGACGGAGTTTGGTCGGTGGCTTTCAGTCGGGATGGCACTACGCTGGTTACTGGCAGTTGGGATAAGAGTGTGAGACTTTGGGATGTGCGATCGGGCGAATTGAGAGGTAATTTGAGCGGTCATGCTGGCTACGTTAGCGCTGTGGCGATTAGTGCAGATGGTAAGACTATTGTTAGTGCTGGTTGGTTGGGGGAAATCAAGATTTGGAAAAGGAGTTGAGATTTTTTTGAACGAACCGCGAAGGCGCGTTACGCGGAGGGGCGCGTAAGCGCTACTCAACTTAGAAACAGCCCCGCCTCTGTAGCGAAGCCAGCTACTTGAGGGTTCGGTTAGGCACGGACTCTGGTAGGGTGCGTCAGTTGGTAGCGATTCGATGTACAGGGGCTAATCATTTCTGGGTTCGGCACCCTACTACCTAGCATTTTGCTTCAAAGTCCGATCGACCCTTATGATAGATTTGGTTCTTGCCAGACTACACTGGAAGACAAAATCAAATTAAAAATTTCGCCATAAATTTCGATCGACCCGCCGATCGGGCGGGACTCTCCCCTTCGTGGAACAGGCGTCCCGCCTGTGGTTGGCAAAGTAAATCTAAAATCTAAAATCTAAAATCGCGTGACTTCTGACAAATGATTGAAGTAGAACACTTAAGCAAAACTTACGGTTCGACCGCAGCGATCGCGGACGTGTCTTTTTCGGTCGAATCAGGAGAAATTCTCGGTTTTTTGGGACCAAACGGCGCTGGCAAAACCACAACCATGCGGATTTTGTCGGGATATTTGCCGGCATCCAGCGGTACGGCCCGCATCGCCGGCATGGATGTTCACGAAGACTCGATGGCCGTCAGACAGCGCATCGGCTATCTGCCGGAAAACCCGCCACTGTATCCAGAAATGACTGTGGAAGGGTTTCTGTTTTTTGTCGCCCGGATCAAGCAAGTACCTGCGGGCGATCGCGCGCGACGAGTTACCTCCGCGATCGAACGCTGCGGCCTGGTTGATAAACGCAAAGTTTTAATTCGCAAGCTTTCTAAAGGATTTCGGCAGCGTGTCGGTATCGCGCAGGCGATCGTCCACGATCCACCGGTCATTATCTTAGACGAACCAACCGTCGGCCTCGACCCCCGACAAATCATCGAAGTCCGCAATTTAATCAAAAGTCTTGGCGGCCAGCACACAATCATCCTTTCCACGCACATTCTGCCGGAAGTCAGCATGACTTGTAACCGCGTCACCATCATCAATCGCGGAAAAATCGTCGCTGCAGGTAGTCCCGAAAATTTGATGGGAGAGTTGGCGGTGGGAGAGGGCTACGAACTCGAAGTCGAAGGCGAGGCAGATTTGGTAAACAGTCTGCTGTTGCCTTCTTTGGAAAATTTGCGGGGAGTTCGATCGGTCGAATTGATTCCCAGCAATCAATTTTTAGTGAATCGCTACCGCGTGCGGGCATTGTGCGAACCGGAAAGAGAACCCGGACGAGAAATTGCTACAGCTATCCTCGCCTCTGGATTCGGACTCTGCGAAATGCGTCGCTCTCGCGCTACTCTGGAAGATGTGTTTTTAAGGCTGACAGCGGCTGAAAAGAAACCGGCAGAAAATCTGGTTCACAGCGAACCGGAGGTCGATCGAAATCTCCAAGAAGCCACAGAAATTCAAGATTCGATCGCGGATTCTCATCAATCGGAATCACAACCGACGATCATCCCGGACAATCTGCCCGTTTCAAATAAACCAGAGTCTCTCTATGATTCTCATTCAGTATCGGAACCAGTTGCAGAAACTGAAGAGTTGGTTTATGATTCTCATTCCGCATCGGAACCGGTTGCAGAAACCGTAGAGCCGATAGAACTTTCTCCACCAGAATTAGAATCAGTTGCAGAAACCGCAGAGTTGATTGAACATCCTCAACCAGAATTAGAACCAGTTGCAGAAACCGTAGAGCCGATAGAACATCCTCAACCAGAATCAGAACCAGTTGCAGAAACCGTAGATTTGAGTGAAGCGAAGCATCTCAGTTTGGGTGTCACAGAAACCCGAGGATCTTACTCGCTACAGATATCTAAACAAGCAAGCAGGATGCTCACTTTTGTAAAAAATGTTTTTTATAAAAGTGATAGACTCCCAGAACCTTCTCCACCAGCACCAGTTGTCGAAAATCTAGAAGTTTCAGAAACCGTAGAGTCGATCGACTATTCTCAACCAGAATCCGAACCAGTTGTCGAAAGACAAGAGTCGATCGAGCATCATGAACCAGAACCGATTGTCGAAAATCTAGAAGTTTCAGAAACAGTAGAGTCGATCGAGCATCATGAACCAGAACCGATTGTCGAAAATCTAGAAGTTTCAGAAACATTAGAGTCGATCGAGCATCATGAACCAGAACCGATTGTCGAAAATCTGCAACTTTCAGAAACAGTAGAGTCGATCGAGCATCATGAACCAGAACCGATTGTCGAAAATCTGCAACTTTCAGAAACAGTAGAGTTGATCGACTATTCTCAACCAGAATCCGAACCAGTTGTCGAAAATCTGCAAGTTTCAGAAACAGTAGAGTCGATCGAGCATCATGAACCAGAACCGATTGTCGAAAGGCAAGAGTCGATCAACTATTCTCAACCAGTATCCGAACCCATTACAGAAACACCAGAGGAAATAAGCGATTTAGAACCCGGAATGCAACCAGTCGCAGAGTTTCTGGAAACTGTAGAAAGACAAGAGTCGAGCGAGCAACCTCAACCAGAACCGGTTGTCGAGAATCTGGTGATTGTGGAAACAGTAGAGTCGAGCGAGCAACCTCAACCAGAACCGGTTGTCGAGAATCTGCTCATTGTTCAAACGGTAGAGTCGATCGAACATCCTCAACCAGAACCGATTGTTGAAAATCTGCTCATTGTTCAAATGGTAGAGTCGATCGAACATCCTCAACCCGAACCGATTGTCGAAAATCTGCAAGTTTCAGAAACGGTAGAGTCGATCAAACGTTCTCAACCCGAACCCGAACCGATTTTAGATACACCAAAGTCGATCGAACGTTCTCAACCAGAATCCGAACCGATTTTAGATACACCAAAGTCGATCGAACGTTCTCAACCAGAATCCGAAACGATTTTAGATACACCAAAGTCGATCGAGCTTTCTCAACCAGAACCCGAACCGATTTTAGATGGGCCAAAGTCGATCGAACGTTCTCAACCAGAATCCCAACCAGTTGTAAAAAATCGGCCACTTAAAAAAAAGCCACAACCGAGTAGCGATTCTCAACCAGAACAGCCACCTGTTACCAAAAAGCGACAAATAGAAAGAAAAAAACAGGATAGCGACAGCAGCGAAACACCACCCGCAGGCGACTCAGAATGAACCAATTACCAATAGCCAATTACCCATTCCCAATTCCTAAATGTTAGTAATGATTAGTAATATTGTCGCAATTTACCGCAAAGAACTACAAAGCTATTTTGCCTCGCCATTAGCCTATGCCATCGCAGCAGTCTTTTGGCTAATCACCGGCTACTTTTTAATAGCTATCCTCCTAGCCCCCGACGGGTTAATTCCCCAAATCGGCCAGCGAGACCAAATGGGAATTACCGAACCTCCGATCGACGTAGCCTACGAATTCCTGCAACTATTCCTGCGAATAATGGGTTCCCTTTCCTTGTTCGTACTACCCGTACTCTCAATGGGACTTTACGCAGAAGAACGCAAACGTGGAACCTTAGAACTATTAGCCACATCGCCCTTAACAAACTGGGCCGTTGCTACTGGCAAACTCCTCGGTGTTTTAACATTTTATACCACGATGTTAGTGCCGCTGCTGTTCTGCGAGGCGATCGCCCTCAGTTCCTCAACCCCACCCGTACCCCCCGGAGTTCTTCTGCTAGGACACGGCGGCTTAATCTTACTAGCAGCAGGAGTATTGTCCCTCGGAATGTTTATTTCCTCCCTCACCGACAGCACAATTTTATCAGCCATCCTCACCTTCACTCTAGTATTATTTCTCTGGGTGATCGATGCAGTCGCCGTCAGTATCGGTGGCCCCTTCGGAACAGCATTAGGACATTTGTCGCTGCTAACAAATTACACCAATCTTGTCAAGGGAGTTTTCGACACCAGCAGTTTAATTATGTTTGCCAGTTACATCATTTTAGGAGTATTTCTGACCGCCCAATCCATCGATGCCTTGCGATATCAGCGTTCTTAAAAACATTAGGTAAGGCAGAGACAGAGAAGGTTATTTTTGCCAAAGTAAAGAGAAGTAAAGAGCAAAGGGAAGGTTATTTTTTCCCAGTTAATCATTCTACAAAATACCTCAAACAATGAGATTTATCAATCCCAAAATCGACTTTGCGTTCAAAAAAATATTCGGTTCCAGCGACAGCAAAGACATCCTGATTAATTTTTTAAACGCCATCCTTTATGAAGCACAGCCAATCATCGAAGACTTAGAAATAATCGACTCCCAACCAGAACCTCAAAATCTCGCAACCCAAGACACACACCTAGATGTCAAAGCCACAATTAACGGCGGCAGAATCGCCCTAGTTGAAATTCAACTGATAAACGTGCCTTCCTTTGGGAACAGAGTTTTGTACAACGCTGCCAGAAGCTACAGCCAACAATTAACAGGAAAAGAACGCTACGAAAGACTAAAAACAGTAATTTCCTTGAAAATTGCCGACTTTGAAATGTTTGAAAATCAGCCAGAATTTTTGTCGCGGTTTGTTTTTCAAGAAAAAGAGCAACAGTTTGAGTGTCCAGATACTGCAATAGAATTAGTATTTATCGAACTGCCAAAATTTACCAAGGAATTAGCAGAATTAGCAACAACAGCAGAGCAATGGATTTACTTTCTCGAAAAAGCCAGCACTCTGGAGACAGTACCAGAAACACTCAGTGCAGTTCCCGAAATTCAGAAAGCTTTTAGAATTGCCACCGAAGAAAACTTCACTCAGGAAGAATTAAATGAATTGCAGAAGCAAGAATTGTGGATTCAAGACCAGCAGATTGCCA
Source organism: Microcoleus sp. Pol10D4 (assembly GCF_036701555.1). Taxonomy (NCBI): domain Bacteria; kingdom Bacillati; phylum Cyanobacteriota; class Cyanophyceae; order Oscillatoriales; family Microcoleaceae; genus Microcoleus; species Microcoleus sp. Pol10D4. The sequence continues at coordinate 13,279 of NZ_JAUBRA010000002.1, read as the reverse complement.
TAGATGTAGCAAGAGAACAGGTGACAAAAACCGCTCAACTCTCGTTAATATTGCGTCAGCTAGTGAAGCGCTTAGGCACAATACAACCGGAAACCGAAAACTGCATCCGTCAATTAGGTATACAGGAATTAGAAGAACTAGGAGATGCCGTGCTGGATTTCAACAAGCCGTCAGATTTAACAGCATGGTTGCAGGCTAATGCGATATAGAATAATATCCTCAAACCGGAATTTTGTCACTCAATATTTACATTATGAAAATTAGCAAAACAAATTGGAAATACGTTTTTTTGCTGGGGCCCCTCCTCATCGCTGCGGGGGTAACAGCAGCATTTGTATCTGGAGTATGGGACCCCCTGACAGTCGGTTTAGTTATTGCCGGAGCAGTGACGATCGCACTTTGGCTGCTATATTTGAGTTACGAACAAAGCTTTTGGGGGCAGCGTTCCACTCAAGCCAGCACCAACGCCCTAATTGCTACCCTCGCCGTCTTTGTGATTCTCGGAGTAATTAACTTCATAGCCGTTCGCTATCCCGTCCGCATCGACTTAACCGAAAGCCAACAATTTACCCTTGCCCCGCAGACTCAACAAATACTGCGAAACCTGCAACAAACAGTCAAAGTTTGGGTATTTGACCCCATCCAAAACCCCCAAATTAAAGAATTGCTGCAAAGCTACAAACGCGAGGGAGGCGAAAAGTTCCAATTCGAGTTTGTTGACCCGCAGACCCAACCTGGAAAAGCGCGGGAATTTAGTATTACTAGCATCGGAGAAGTTTACCTGCAATCCGGCGACAAAAAACAAGTTCTGCAAAAAGGTGGCACTGCTTTTGGTAGCGACCCAAATCAAGGTCTTTCAGAGATCAAACTGACCAATGCCTTAGAAGAAATCCTGAGCACTCGCGTTGCTACAGTTTACTTTTTGCAAGGCAAAGGAGCCCGCCCGATAAAGGAAGGTCAAGGCGGAATTCAGCAAGCTGAAAAAGCTTTGAAAGATAAATACTACAACGCCCAAACGCTGAATTTGACCGAACGTAAAGAAGTGCCAGAAGATGCAGATGCTTTAATCATTCCGGGGCAGGACAAACCGTTTTCCGATACAGAAATTAAAGCACTAAGAGCTTATCTCGATCGCGGCGGCAGTTTATTGTTAATGGTAGACCCGGCAATTGATACGGGATTGGGCAAATTGCTGGAAGAATGGGGCGTAAAACTAGACGCCCGTTTGGCCATCGATGCTTCGGGCACTGGTCAAAGATTTGGCCTGGGCCCCACGGTTCCAACAGTCAGGCGCTACGGCGAACATCCGATTACTCAAAGTTTTGGCAACGGTATTTCATTTTATCCATTTGCGCGTGCTTTGGAAACCTCGCCAGTAGCAGGGATAGAGGAAAAACCGCTGATTTGGACGAGTCAGGAAAGTTGGGCGGAAAGCGATTTGACGACTAAGAAATTGGAGTTTGATCAGAAGACCGATAAACAAGGCCCGCTATTATTAGGTGTAGCTTTAGTTCGATCGTCCACTGACAGCACTCCCTTAAAGCCCTCACCTTCACCAACACCAACTTCGCCCTCGCCTTCACCCCAAGCATCGCCGACAGATTCACCATCGCCGACAGATTCACTATCTCCGACAGATTCACTATCTCCGACAGATTCGCCATCACCTTCACCCCAAGCATCGCCGACAACTTCGCCATCTCCGACAGATTCACCATCGCCGACAACTTCGCCATCTCCGACAGATTCACCATCGCCGACAGATTCACCATCTCCGACAGATTCACCATCGCCGACAACTTCGCCATCACCGACAACTTCGCCAACAGCTTCCCCAATCAGCTATTCGGTGATTGTGTCGCAAGAAGCAACGCCTCCAGCATTACCGACGACTTCGCCAACGCCCACAGCATCTCCCACAGCATCTCCCACAGCATCTCCAGAAAGTTCGCCAACACCCACAGCATCTCCCACAGCATCTCCCACAGCATCTCCCAGTCCAACGGCAACTCCTTCTGTGCCTTCAACCTCTGGAAAAACATCGCGAATGGTAGTAATTGGCACATCTCAATTTGTGACTAACGGTTGGTTTGACCAACAACTCAATAGCGACGTGTTTCTCAATTCAGTCAGTTGGTTGAGTAAACCAGACCAGCAAAGCTTTTCTATCAGTCCGAAAAAAGCTACTAACCGGCGCATTAACATGACAGCCATTCAAGTAGGATTGCTGGTTTTAGCTTGGCTAATGTGGCCTTTACTCGGGCTGGGAATTGGCGGCGCTATCTGGTGGAAGAGAAGATAAGTTAGTTGACTGTTGACTGTTGACTGTTGACTGTTGTCAGTTGACAGTTGTCAGTTGTTATTAATAACAAACTCCCCAATTCCCAATGCCCAATGCCCAATTCCCAATGCCCAATGCCCAATTCCCAATGCCCAATTCTCAGTTATTATGAAATTGCAGAAAAATACATTAGTATTGATAGCCGTCGCGCTTAGTATGACTGGGTTGGTTGCTTTGTTCGAGATGCAAGTATCTCCGAAACAAGAAGCCGCTAAGGAAGAAAAACAGAAAATTTTTGCTTTTAACTCCGATCGCGTACAATTCTTTACAGTCAAAACTCCCGAAAAAATATTGACTTTTGAACGAGTTTATGCTACAAAAGGAGGCAAGTCTAGCTGGGAAATGAAATTGCCAGTGCAAGCACACGCAAGTCAGGCATCGGTGGATTTTTTGCTAGACAGGCTGGCAACAGGAAAGAGCGATCGCACGATTAATATTACTGCTGCTAAACTGCCAGAATACGGTCTCGACCAACCCCAAGCTACAGTCACAGTAAAACTGGACAACCAGGAAACTCACCGCCTAGTTTTAGGCAAAACAGACTTTAGCGGCCGCTTCTTGTACGCTCAAGCCAATCCACCGGAAGCGCCCCCTCAAAATTCAGCCCAAAATTTGCCCGTGCTGCTAGTGCCATTTGACTTTAAAAATGCCGTCCAGCGACCTTTGTCAGAGTGGAAAAAAGCAGAAGCACCCAAAACAGACAAACCGCAAAAACCATCTCCCACGCCAAGTCCTGAGAATAAATAGATGGCCGATTGCTCGAATAGGGTGCGGGGCACAGGACATTCGGTATGACCCGGTAACACTCTGGGATAGAATTTAAAGAACAAATCCCAAAACCTGTTACATCCAACATTCCTCACCTAAAATACAGAAAAGTCTAAACTTAAACTGTATTTAAGTGGCGTGCATTACCCCCAGGAAAGGGCGAATATGTTTCAGACAGCACTCAACCAAGGTACGACAGCAACGGATACAGCGCTTGACGTTGAACTCCGCAAGGTCTTTAAGGTATTTAACGGCGAAACCGCAGTCCGCGGAGTTGACCTCAACATCCGCCAAGGAGAATTTTTTAGCATCCTCGGGCCCAGTGGCTGTGGCAAGACTACGACGCTGCGCTTAATCGCTGGGTTCGAGACTCCCTCGGCGGGCGAATTGATGATTCGCGGCCAGTCGATGACCAACACTCCAGCTTACCGCCGTCCGGTAAATACTGTGTTTCAAAGCTATGCTTTGTTCGGACACATGAATGTCTGGGACAATATCGCTTTTGGATTGCGGATAAAAAAGCTGGGGAAAGCGGAAATTGAAGAACGGGTACGGGAAGTTTTGCAATTGGTGAAAATGGAATCTTTCGCCAACAGGTTTCCCGGTCAAATGTCGGGCGGCCAGCAGCAACGGGTGGCTTTGGCGAGAGCTCTGGTAAATCGACCGGCGGTTTTGCTACTGGACGAACCCCTGGGTGCTCTGGATTTGAAGTTGCGGAAGCAGATGCAGTTGGAACTGTCGAATTTGCATCAAGAATTGGGTTTGACTTTTGTGATGGTGACTCACGACCAAGAAGAGGCGATGAGTCTGTCTGACCGGATTGCGGTGATGCACGAGGGCAGGATTGAGCAAATTGGCTCTCCTGAAGAAATTTATGAGTGCCCGCAGACGGCTTTTGTGGCGGATTTTATTGGCGATACGAATTTGTTTGCGGGTACGGTAGAATCGATCGACCGATCGACTATCACAGTTCGCACATCAGCCAATCTGAAAATAATCGTTCAGCAGTCGGATATGTGGAATGGTGTCACAGGCGACTCTGTTGTGGTCAGCGTCCGGCCGGAAAAAGTATATTTGAATCTCTACCAGCCGGAAGTGTCGGTCAACTGTTTTGAAGGGCGGCTCAAAAATACTATGTACATGGGCACCCACGTTCATTACGTGGTTGAGTTGGCGTCGGGCGATAAAATTACAGTGCGCCAGCCAAATACCGGCGGCTCTTTCCCAGATCCGCACACGCCGATTTACGCTTATTGGGGAACTACTGATTGTCTCGCATTGACCGATAGGAATTAGTCAGTTGGCAGTTGGTAGTTGGTATTAGCCATTAGTCATTAGTCATTAGTCATTAGTCATTAGTCATTAGTCATTAGTCATTAGTCATTTGTTGGTGGTTGGTTCTCCTAACAAATAACATAGGACAATTCCCAATTCCCAATTCCCAATTCCCAATTCCCAATTACCCATTCCCCAATCTTCAATCTTCAATCTCCAAATCTAAAATCTAAAATCTAAAATCTAAAATCTAACTGTGCCTCCGACTAACTTACCAATTTCCAGGATTTTCCCGGCTAATTCTACACGCCGTCAGTTCCTAAAAAATTCGGCGGCGACAATTTCCGGGTTAGCTCTTTCTAGTTGTGGCTGGCGGCTTGCAGACGTACAATCTGCTCCTCCCGTCAAAGGTGATGCCGACCAACTTTTCATCTATACTTGGGCAGGATATACCGATAACGCTTTGCTCGATCGCTTTGCCGAAAAAACCGGCATTCGCGTAGTGGCAGACGTGTTTAGCTCCAACGAAGAAATGCTGGCGAGAGTTCAAGCCGGCGGGGCCCGCGCCTACAGCGTCATTTACCCGTCTGACTACATGGTGGTTCAAATGACGGAACTCGGGCTGTTGAACCCATTAGACCAGTCGATTTTGGGCGGGATCGATCGGCTCAAAAAACAGTTCCAAAACCCTGTTTATGACCCAGGAAACCGCTACAGCGTGCCTTTGAGTTGGGGAACCACAGGCTTAATTTACAACAGCGAACAACTCAAAGAAGAGCCAGAAGATTGGGACTATTTGTGGCAGCACAAACAGGAGTTAGCAAAGCGAATGACGCTGGCGAGTGATGTTCGAGAAGTCATGGGCGCTGCGTTGCGGATGCTGGGCTATTCTCTGAATTCTACGAACCAAGAGCAAGTGAAACAAGCTTACGAAAAGTTGGTGCAGCTCAAACCTGCGATCGCATCTTTTACTACTGATGCTTGGCGGCCTCAAATGCTGACGGGGGATTTGAAGGTAGCTATGTGTTATTCTTCTGATGCTAATGAAGTAATTTCAGATTCAGAGAACGATAAATTGAAGTATGTCGTCCCCAAAAGCGGTTCTTCTCTGTGGACTGACACTTTAGTAATTCCTAAAGGTGCTCCCAATCCCGAAGCAGCTTATAAATGGATTAACTTTATGCTGCAACCGGATGTCGCTGCTTCTTTAGTAGAGCGGCTCAGTTTTTCAACTCCTTTGGAAGATGCTTTTAGTTTGTTGCCGCCGGAAGTCCGCCAAAACGACATTCTTTTCCCTCCGGAAGCTATTTTGAAAAAGTGCGAAGGTGTGGCTCCGGTAGGGAAATTTATGGAAGTGTACGATCGCTATTGGACTAAATTAACCAGCGGCTAATCGTCAAACGTAGGGCGGGTTTTACACGCAATTTCTGATTCTTACCCAATATTTACATCAACCCGCCCCCGTACAGCCGATCGCACACTCTATCCGTATTATATCCGCGTTAATCCGCGTTAATCAGCGGTTAAAAACTCAAAAAAATTGCTCTATGGCTGTTTCAACTAGAACTCCCCCTCCTCTTCCTCCCAATTCTTCCTTGAAGGCTGAAACTGTTTCCCCGTGGTCGGCGTGGGCTGGGCCGCTGGCATTGCTCGGCCCTTCTGGATTGTTGCTGCTTTTATTATTAGTCATACCAACTTTGGTGATTTTTCAGCTTAGTTTGGTGCCGAATATTAAACCGGGAGATTTGGTGAATCCTTCGGGAATCGGCAATTACCTGCGAGTGTTTGAGCCGCTGAATTTGCAGGTGATGGGTCGATCGCTCTTTTTCGCAACGGGGACTACTATTCTGTGTTTGCTGCTGGGATTTCCCGTGGCTTACTGGATCGCCCTCAATGTCTCGAAAAAGTGGCGTAATTTAACTTTGTTAGGCTTTGTTTTGCCGCTGTGGACTTCTTCGCTGTTGCGATCGTATGCTTGGATTACAATTCTGCGTCCTACGGGGGTTCTCAACTCGCTGCTGGCACTTGTAGGCATTCCTCCTCTGGAATTGCTCAATCAAAGTTCCGCAGTTTTAATCGGCATGGCTTACAGTTATTTGCCTTATATCGTGACAATTCTCTACGCTTCTTTGGAAAAGTTAGACCGCAGGTTGCTAGAAGCATCTCAGGATTTGGGCGCCAATCCGGTGGAAACTTTCTGGAAAGTGACAGTACCTCAGACGATGCCGGGAATTGCTGCGGGTTCTTTGCTAGTATTTATTAGCTGTTTGGGCGATTTTGTCGATCCGGAGTTGCTTGGTGGAGCTTCGAGCATGACGGCGGCTCGTTTAATTTACAATCAGTTTTTGGGGGCGACTCAAAATTGGGGGCTGGGTTCGGCTCTGAGTATGGTATTAATCTTTGCAGTGAGTATCGGAATTGCCCTTTTGCTCAAATATGGCGATCGTAATGCAATCTAAGTTAGTTAACTGTTGACTGTTAACTGTTGACTGTTGACTGTTGACTGTTCCAATAACCAATTACTAATTACCAATTCCCAATTACCGAGAAATGGAAAATACCCCCGAAAATCCACAGGAGGACATACAAGCCGATATGTACTTAAAACCTAAATTTAAGATTTCTTGGCAGGTGATATTTGCCGTTTTGATGTTTTTTTATATGTACCTGCCGATCCTGGTACTCACCTTTTACAGCTTTAACAAATCGCGTTTTAGCGCCGGCTGGGAAGGATTTACTTTAGATTGGTACGTTAAATTATTTAGCGATACGCGGATTTTAATTGCCCTGAGAAACAGTTTAACAGTAGCTGTTTGTGCAGTTGCAATTTCGGCTGTACTCGGCACTTTGATGGCCGTTGGTTTAGCCCGCTACCGCTTTCCTGGCAAGAGTTTATATCAGGGAGTTTCCTACTTGCCGATTATTATTCCAGATATTGCGACCGCAGTTGCTACTCTGGTATTTTTAGCGGCGCTGGCTATTCCTCTGAGTTTGTGGACAATTGTCGCCGCTCACATTGTGTTTTGTCTGGCTTACATCGCCCTAGCTGTTTCTACTAGATTGGCAGATTTAAACCCGTATTTAGAAGAGGCTGCCTTGGATTTGGGTGCAACGCCTGTTGAAGCTTTTATCCAGGTTTTGCTCCCTCAATTAATACCCGGAATTGTTTCCGGTTGTCTGCTGTCTTTTGTCCTCAGCATGGACGATTTTTTGATTGCTAGTTTTACCGCAGGTAGCGGGACTACAACTCTGCCGATGGAAATTTTTAGCCGGATTCGGACTGGGGTGAAACCTGATATTAATGCTCTCAGCGTGCTGTTGATAGTAGGTTCGGGAGGGTTGGCATTTTTAGCGGAATATTTGCGCGGCCGGGGCGAGCAAAAACGGACTCATTAGGCAGTGGGCAGTTGACAGTGGGCAGTTGACAGTTGGTTATTTGTGAGTTGTTACCAATTCCCCATGCCCCATGCCCCATGCCCCATGCTGCTACTTAGCTGGTAATTTCACCTTAGTAGCCAAACCTAGTGCTTCCAAAACTTGAATAGTCATCCAAGTGAAGTCAATTTCCCACTTTTCCATCCCGTGACGGGCCGAGTATTGATAAGCATGGTGGTTGTTGTGCCAGCCTTCGCCGTAAGTCAAAAGCGCAACCCACCAACAGTTAGTAGAACTATCCTTTGTTTCGTAAGTGCGGTAGCCAAATTTGTGAGTGGCGCTGTTAACAAACCAGGTGCAGTGATACACCAAAACTAAGCGTACAAAAATTACCCACACTACAAACGGCCAGCCTGCTGCTAAGTAAAGCAAGACGCCAAAGACGATTTGCATCGGGAGAAAGTAGTTTTGCAAAAATTGGTAAAATGGATCGCTCGAAATGTCTTTTGTGCAGCGGGCAATTTCAGCGTGAGCTGGACCTTTATATAGCATCCAGCCGATGTGACTCCACCAAAAACCCTTTTGGGCATTGTGAGGGTCGAGCGCATTTTGGTCAGAGTGGGTGTGGTGCAATCGGTGCAGCCCAACCCAATCAATTATTCCTCCTTGACAGGCAAGGGCTCCGCAAAATGCTAGAAAGTATTCTACGAATTTTGGTGTCTGAAAGCTACGGTGGGTGAGCATACGATGCCATCCGAGAGTTATTCCCAAACCGCCGGTTATCCAGTGCATAAATACTGTTAAACCAACTGCTGTCCAATTGAAGTTACTGGGTAGCAGGGCGAACAAAGCGCCGATATGAAGTCCTGCTAAACTAATAACGTGCTTCCAATTGTATTGGAGTTTTTCTTGAGTTGCTATTGTCATTCTTTTTTTGATTTCTGATGAGATGCCGACCGGGATTCACGCATAATAGTTTGGATTGAGCAGTGAACTTTTTTTGCTGCACACTTGCCCAAACTAATAAAGAATCAATGATAGATTTGGGATTAGGATTGAAAAAGATTTACGGTTGTATTTTGAAAATAAAAAATTTGGTGGCCAAACAAATTTTTTTGTTCCCAATTATATTATAACTGATTCTGGTTTTGGTTGGGTCGATCGCACCATACGGATCGATCTCTGTTCAACCCAACCTATACCGATCGCAAAGACAGGATTAGGCATTGGTCACCAGCCATTAGTCCAAAACTGATGAGCGACAACCAATGACTAATTGCCGATCTCTATTTTTCTGCTAATTTCACTTTGGTTGCCAAACCCAGCGATTGCAGCAATTGAATTGTCATCCAGGTGAAGTCGATTTCCCACCATTGGAGACCGTGGCGAGCCGAGTATTGAAAGGCGTGGTGGTTGTTGTGCCAGCCTTCGCCGTAGGTGAGCAGAGCCACCCACCAACAGTTCGTCGAGCTATCGCCCGACTCGTAGGTGCGGTAGCCGAATTTGTGGGTAGCGCTGTTAACCAGCCAAGTGCAGTGGAACACCACCACGATCCGCATAAACACGCCCCAAACCACGAAAGACCAGCCGCCTAATAAATAAAGCAAAACACCGAAGACAACTTGGATGGGGATAAAATATGCTTGGAGAAACTTGTATACTGGGTCGTCGCCGATGTCTTTAGTAAAGCGAGGGATTTCAACTCTGATCGGGAGATCCGAGAGCATCCAACCCATGTGGCTCCACCAGAAGCCTTGATTGGAATCGTGGGGATCTGTTTCGGTGTCGGAATGTATGTGGTGTAACCGGTGCATTCCTACCCAGTCGATCGGGCCACCTTCGCAGGAAAGCGTACCGCAAATAACTAGAAAATACTCTAGCCATTTCGGTGTTTGAAAACTGCGGTGGGTGACGAGGCGGTGAAATCCGAGAGTAATTCCTAAACCACCTGTTACCCAATGCAGGAATACTGCTAGCCCGACCGCAGACCAGCTAAAATTACCCGGCAGCAAAGCAAATAAAGCACCGATGTGCAGAAAGGCCATAAAGCCTACGACAGGCCAATCAGGAGAAGTTTTTTTGGAAGTTGCAATCGTCATGAATATATTATGTTTACAAACTAGGGGCCGCATCTACGCCATAATGAACAGCGCGCACGCAAAGGGTGAGCGAGGTATAGATGAATAGCGTTTCACGGCTACAGGAAGCAGAACAGGCACTCTTTCAGATTTTTTCTGGTATTGACACTACAGTCAAGCAAAATCTTCAACGAGTCTTAAAAGCTTTTCGCAGCCACCGGGTTGGAGTCCACCATTTTGCAGGGGTTACGGGTTACGGCCACGATGATTTGGGTCGGGAGACTTTGGACGGAGTGTTTGCCGAAGTGGTAGGGGCCCAGGCCGCGGCTGTCCGGGTACAGTTTGTTTCAGGTACTCACGCGATCGCCTGTGCTCTTTTTGGCATCCTGCGTCCTGGTGACGAAATGTTGGCAGTGGCTGGTTCTCCCTACGATACTTTAGAAGAAGTGATCGGCTTGCGGGGGCAAGGTCAAGGTTCACTGCTTGAGTTTGGCATTAGTTACCGTCAGTTGCCTCTAACTCGCGAAGGAAGTGTGGATTGGCAGGCATTGAGCTCTACTATTTCAGCAAAGACTCGCCTGGTTTTTATCCAGCGCTCTTGCGGCTATTCTTGGCGGTCGAGTTTGTCTATTTCTGAGATTGAAAAAATCGTCGCCATAGTCAAACATCAGAATCCTAGCACAATTTGCTTTGTTGATAATTGTTACGGGGAGTTTGTTGATGATTGCGAACCTACTGCTGTGGGTGCGGATCTGATGGCTGGTTCTTTAATCAAAAATCCGGGGGGTACGATCGTCCCTGCAGGCGGTTACGTGGCCGGGAGGGCTGATTTAGTGGAGGCGGCAACTTGTCGCTTGACGGCGCCGGGAATCGGCAGCAGCGGCGGTGCAACTTTTGATTTGAATCGGTTGCTGTTTCAGGGTTTGTTTATGGCTCCCGGTTGTGTGGGGGAGGCGATGAAGGGAAATCATTTGACGGCTTATGTTTTTTATAAGTTGGGTTATCGAGTGAATCCTATGCCTTTGGCTAGAAGACGAGATGTGATTCAGGCGATCGAATTCGGTTCTGCTGATAAGTTAATTGCTTTTTGTCGGGCTGTTCAGCAAAATTCTCCCGTCGGTTCCTATTTAGATCCGGTGCCGGCTCCGATGCACGGGTATGAAAGTCAGTTAGTGATGGCTGGGGGTACTTTTATTGATGGGAGTACGTCGGAGTTTTCGGCTGACGGGCCTCTGCGGGAACCTTACGTGGCTTTTTGTCAGGGGGGAAGTCATTGGACTCATGTATCGATCGCCCTGGAGGATGCGATCGAGGCTGTGGGCCCCGCTAATAAGTAAGTTGTAGGGGCGGTGCTGTACCGGGGTATCTCTGGGTTTTCATGGTGATTTTTGGGGATTTTTTGACCGCAGATGCAGGCAGATTGACACTGATGAACGCAGATTAGAAGATGTATCCGGGATCGGCTGCTGGGAGTTGGCTCGCCTTCGATCGCGCCGGAACCGGTACACAGGATCAGAGTTAAAATTAATATCGCTGTATTTGCGAGTTTACTCGGCTTTTTTGAGTGCTTGAATATCGCCTTGCATAATTATGCTGACATTGCGCGAAATCTTGTCTCTTTCCCAATCCCACCACCTAATTTCTAATAGTTCTGCAACTTCACCATCGCTAAAACGCTGTTTGATTGGATGGGCGGGGTTTCCACCGACAATGGTGTAAGGGGGAATGTCTTTTACTACAACGGATTTAGCTGCAATGACTGCACCGTCGCCGATTTTGACTCCGGGCATAATCAGCGATTCATAGCCGATCCACACATCATTGCCGATGACGGTATCGCCTTTACTTGGCAGTTCCATTAATAAATTCATGGCTGTTTCCCAACCATTCCCAAAAACCGGAAAAGGATAAGTTGAAATGCCGTCGAGTTTGTGATTTGCACCGTTCATGATGAATTTGACGTTGGTGGCGATCGCACAAAATTTGCCAATAATTAATCGATCGTTTCCATAGTTATAAAGTACATTTTTTTCAAAGTTTTCTGCATCTATTGGATCGTCGTAATATGAGTAATCGCCGACGATAATGTTGGGGGATTTAATAAAGTTTTTGATGAAGCATACACGCCGCTGATCGGCCATCGGATAGGGTCGGTTTGGATCGGGCCCAATTTGTGTCATAAGTTTCAAGCTTTATTCGTTAAGCGGCTGGATTGATGTACTGTTAATCCGAGTTAGGTTTGCTTCTGCTTCATTAACATAGACTAATAGAGTTTGTCAAGGGGTGGGCGAGAAATTTGGGGTCGATCGCCCTGCAAGAAATGAGACAAAATGGTAGAAGCCAACATCCATCCGCGTTCCGAAGCGGTTAAAAATCCCAAATTAATATAAAAGAAGCGATCGCAGTGAGATAATTTATGAGAGTACGAACCTACGAAATCGGTGATACCCAACAAATTGTAAAACTTTTTTACGACACCGTACACGAAGTAAATATCCGCGATTACACAAAAGCACAAGTAGATGCTTGGGCACCAGCCGATATCGATATTGAAAGTTGGACTAAAAGTTTAAGCAGTAAATTTACTTTTGTAGCAGAAGAGGGTGAGAAAATTGCAGGTTTTGGGGAATTAGAAGCAAGCGGCCATATCGATCGCTTTTACTGTCATCAAGATTTTCAAAGGCAAGGAGTTGGTAGGCTAATTTTAAAACAAATTGAGTCAAAAGCCAAAGATTTAGGAATTAACAAGTTATTTACCGAAGCCAGCATTACAGCTAGACCTTTTTTTGAAACCCAGGGATTTATTGTGATTAGAAAACAAGAAGTAGAACGCAGAGGACAAAAATTCATCAACTTTGCGATGGAAAAAATATATAAACAACGATTTGTGTAAAATTAGATCGAAGAGTTTTATCCAGGAGTTGCGATGGTGACGGAAGCTACAAATGTGCTGGGCGGAAAGTTAGAGACTTGCTGCACTTCCCCAATGACAGGATATTATCGGGACGGCAAATGCAATACAGGTGGTGGCGACTTTGGGGCTCACACTGTTTGTGCTCAACTTACAGAAGAGTTTTTGCAATTCACCAAGTCGAATGGAAATGATTTGAGCACTCCGGTTCCTGAATTTAATTTCCCCGGTTTGAAGCCTGGGGATTGCTGGTGTTTGTGCGCTTCTCGCTGGAAGGAAGCAATGGATGCGGGATGTGCGCCGCTTGTGGTTTTGGGTGCGACTCACGCCCTGACTTTGGAATACGTTTCTTTGGATGAATTGAAGCACCATGCTGCTGATTTGTAGGAGGATGTGGGTGTGCGATCGCTTTTAGTCAATAAGGGCGATCGGGTTTTTCTGATGAATAGCAAATGTAATTGCTCAACTAGGGGAAAAAAGGGAGCCATCAATAGACAGAGCTTGTTGAATGGATTGATAAGCAGTTAAACC